>CAYZMV010000007.1:0-808 GCA_964479635.1 uncultured Clostridium sp.
TTACGTGAATTTCACCCTTATTAATCTTTAAATTTAATCCCTTTAAAATCTCTTTCTCTTCTGCGTTTACATATAAATTATTTACCTCTAATAAATTATTACTCATTTTAATATCCTTTCTTTTTGTTAATTTATTGTTTATCACTTTTTGTTCCGCGTTCTTCTTACGCAAGACATACATCTCTCATTATTAATATCATACCCACATTCTAAACTATATAAACCTAAAGTTTTATGAGTATACATTGCTAATTTATTTAATGTTTCATCGCTAACTGTAGCCTTTATTTTTTCCGCTTCTACTTTTGCTGTATCAGGTTTCATTTTCAATATTTCATTTAAAAATAGATACACAATATCATAAGCCTCTAGTGCTTTTTTAGCACATTTTTTACCACCTTCTGTTAAAGATATAGAACCGTAAGTTTCATAATTAATCAATCCCATTTCTTTTAAATGAACTACCATATAATTAACAGTAGGCTTTGTTTTATTCAATGTTTTTGCTATATCTGTAATTCTTGCTTTTCCATTGTGATTCTGCAAGATATATATAGTTTTCAAATATTCTTCTCCGAGTTTTCGTAAGCATAAAAAAGTTCTCCTTTTTTGTTAGAGTACTCTAACATTATACTACTTTTCCAAAGTTTGTCAATATATATAATAAAAAATGAAGAAAAAGGGGCAATCCCCTTTTTCCTCACTTCTCAATTTTTTCTTTTATATTCTTTATTCTTTCTTTTATATTTAACATTTTTTTATTTTCATCAGACTCATTTTTTATAGCAAATCCTATTAGTAATACTCC
>CAYZMV010000007.1:818-1949 GCA_964479635.1 uncultured Clostridium sp.
TTTCAATTTTATTAAAATAGCAATTGATAGAAATATTAGTAATACTCCAACAACTAATAAATATATCCACCACGGAATTGAAAACCAAAATTCTCTCGTTAATACAAATACATTTACTATAATTGCACCTAGACTTTCCATAAATATAATTCCATATTTTTTCCAATAACTAAATATTACAACTCCAACCAAAAATAGCACAAATATCATTCCATCTATTTCGTTTGCATAGCTCATTAATGTGAAAAAATATACTAAAGATAATGTACATATTTCAAGTGTTTCTGCAGATTTTTCTAAGTAATTCTTTATTATAGTTTTTAATAATACAATCGACAATATTGTTATTCCAATAGACTGGAATGAATTATAACCTAAATTTAGTTCATCAATAAAAGAAAAATAAAATGCAAATATTCCACAATAAAGTGATGCTTTATACACATTCTTTCCATTTTTATCTTTAATAAAAATTAAATTAGTTATTGACCAAACTATGAACAAAATCTCCCTTAAAAATATGTTATCGAAACATTCTAATGTAGCAAATAAATAAACGAATGCATAGATCGTATCTATTGATAATTTATTTTTATATATTGATATAATAGTTAATGCGATAGTAGATAAAATCATTAATAGTTCTTGATATATATTTTGATTTTGCATCATAGTTGTCATAAATATTATAAGTAATCCTAATATAGGCGTAATTCTTAAAAATTCATTTTTTCTATATTTAAAATTATTGAATATTAAATAAGCTGATACTATGAAAGCAATAAATAATTTTATTGTTTTACAATCATATATATTTATTCCTGCTATGTATGTCAATATTATCAATATTTGTGCTATTATTGAAAAGCCATTTTTTAAAGCTAAAAATTGTTTAGGTACTTTTAAATCACTAATTGTTAATATAGCCAATGCTAAAACTATATATGCATAAAAATTTGCTTGTAACATAATTAATATGTGTATAATTGTTGCTAAGAATGTACAAGGAATTAAATAACCATATACGGTTTTTACTATACCATCTTGCTTTTCTCTTAAGTACGCAACAAAAAGTAATATTGTTTCTATAGCACATAATATAAATGGTTTCATAAAATTACCATCGTTGAA
>CAYZMV010000007.1:1973-18574 GCA_964479635.1 uncultured Clostridium sp.
CTATATATATATATTACAAAAATGGAAATTATATTGATTATCAAGGAGCTTTCTCTTAAGTCAGTATCATTTTTCTTACTAGAAATTATATCTAAAATTCCAAATAAGCATAAAACATATACTGTAGCTAATAATATTCTTAAATCAATAGCCAAATTAAAATAAACTAAAAACATATATATTCCCAAAATATATAAAGTTATATTTAGTGCAAATGAATAGGCTCTTGTGTTTTCCTTTCTTAGTAATACAAAATTAAGTGCTAATATTAACCATAGTATTAATAACAATGTATTAGCAGTATATATATAAAATAAAGAAATTCCTGCAACCGTAGCCGTTATTCCTAAGCAAAAATAGTTTATTATTTTTGACATCTTTATTTTATTTTTTAATAGTATTAATAAAACATTATAGATTAGTAGATTTATACAAATCACTAATATGTTTTTTTCTAAAATCAATGTAAATAATATAACTGCTAAGACTTGTGATAACATAGTTCCATATAATAATAGATTATCACGTCTTCTATAATAATTATAACCATATACTATTGCCAATATTATCAATGTCAATGTTAAATATATATATCTTCCTTCTCCAAATATTGAAAAATAGTTGCCAAACAATCCAAAGAACGAGCACGATATTAAACATATTGGAATATATGCCATTGAAATATAAAAGAATGCTTTACTTGCCTTAGGCAAATGAAATTTATCTTGTGCAATTTTACTAGCTCCCCAGAATGCACCAATTAATAGAAAAATTACAGCTGTTTTAACGATATTTGGAATTGTATACCACGTTGACGTTAAAAATACTATTGCTGCTATAACAATAAATAATACTCCGGTTATTAATATACTTGTATTTCTTGTTTCATTTGATTCTTTCTCTATTTTTAAGTCTTCTTTAGAAGTATTATTTTCTAATTGCTCCTGAGGAACATCATTCGTATTTATGTTAGTTGCTAAAGAATCTATTTCCTCTTTTTGCACATTATTATGTTCAGATTGATTTGCTAAATTTTTGTTTAATTGTTCTTTCAATTTTGCGTTTTCATTGAGTAGCTGTTTTTTTTCTCTATTTAAATTTACAATTACAATTATCAATATAATAAGAAGTATCATATTTGGTCTCCTTTTTTTTACTTTCACTAACTATCTTTTATTATATATTTTGGTGGTGTCTTTTGTCAATATTTAACTCTTAATGATGTAATCACTTTTATCTTTTATTCAATGTTTTTTTTGTATTCTGCTAACTTTTGGTCGTATATTTCATCTCCTGTATAATCTGTTAAATTGTATTTTTCTTTTAATATTTTAGAAAAATAAGCTGATAATTTAGTTGCACCTGTTAGGTTTAAATGAAGTCCTCCATCATAAGTATCTAAAGAATAATCTATTCCTATTTCTTCTTTCTTATCTAATAAATTATAATAATCTATATTATGTTCTTTTGCATAATTTATAATTTGTTCATTATATTCATCATACCAATATGGGTATAAACTAGGGGCTTTTATTAAAACTAATTGAATATTATTTTGCTTGCAAAGTTCTGTTATTTTGTCAAGATATTCATAACATTCATCATTAAATTGATAATCTGCAAGTTTTCTTTTAGTTGGCAAGTTTTGAACAGGTTTTACATTTTTATTAACTAAAAATCCATTATATGTATTGTTTTTTTTCTTGAACAAATAATTAAAATCTTCTGCAGTCAACTTATCAAATCTTGAATGATATCTCAAAATTGGAAAAATGTATGATATAAATGTTTCTTTATCCGTAATGGATGCTTTAATTATTTCTACCTTTTCTTTTGACCATTTCATATTATCTATTGTCAGTCTATTATATGCTTCACTAACTTCATTACTATCTTTGCCATATCTTAAGGAATTTACATTTAATACTACAACTTTTGGTATTTCGTATTTTAAAGTTTCTTTTAGTATGTAATACGATTGCCATATCATTTGTTGAGCAGATCCTCTTACATAAGCTTTTATGCCATCTTGCTCATACATTACCATTGGAGAAAAGTTTGCAT
This sequence comes from uncultured Clostridium sp., assembly GCA_964479635.1. Taxonomy (GTDB): domain Bacteria; phylum Bacillota; class Clostridia; order TANB77; family CAG-508; genus CAG-452. Next base: position 4,038 of record CAYZMV010000007.1, read on the forward strand.
ATACTTCGCAGTCTCCAATAAATATTACTTCATTATCCTTTGGTTCGTTATAATATTGGCTTATAAAGCTTCCCTCTACTAAATTTTCTGCATATTTAGGCTTTAAAAGCATATTTAAAAATATAAATATTAAAATAAATAAAATAAGTATTAATACTGTTATTACTTTCTTCATTCTATCCCTTTCTAAAATCTGCTATAGATAAATTCATTTACATTAAATCCAATTCCATATATTCCAAATACAAGAACTATTAAAGTCATTGTACATAATATTGCAAGTCTTTTATTTTTTGATAATTGTTTTATTTTACTTATTATCTTATTTTTGTTTCCGTCAAATATAAATAGAATTATTGTTGCTATTGCCAAAACTATCCAATCTGACATAGTAAGTCCTAAATTTAGTAAACTAGCAAATACTTGAGTTACATTAAATGTAGTAAATACAGAACCCATCATTTTTAAAGCAGTAAGTGAATCATCCCATATAAAGAATGACCATAAAAATGATATTATTATAAATGTTATTAACCTATTAAACCATTTGAATTTTGTTTTGTGATTATCTCCAAATATCACAAATATTCCATTCAAAATTCCCCATAGTATATAATTAAATCCGTGCCATAATCCTGATACCACAAATGTTATCAATACATTTATGCCCCTTCTCAATTTCGAGCATCTATTGCCACCAAGTGGTATGTAAACATACTCTTTAAGCCACGACCCCAACGATATATGCCATCTGTTCCAAAATTCCTTTACAGTTTGTGAAAAATACGGAGCATCAAAGTTTTCACTCAAATTGATTCCAAGTATTTTAGATATTCCAAGTACAACATCAATTCCACCACTAAAATCACTATATAACTGAATTGAATATAATATCATTGCTAAAAAAGCATAACAACCTTTATACATCTCTGTATCTGATGTTATTGTTGATATAAGTATGGATATTCTTCCTGCTATTATAAGTTTTTTAGCTAGTCCCCAAACAATCCTTAAAGCACCATTATATGCATTTTCTAATGTTATTTTTCGCTTTGCAAGTAATTGTTTTTTCATCTCATCATATCTTGTTATTGGACCCATAAACAAATGCGGAATATACATTATATATAAAGAATAATTTAAGAAATTATTTTCATATTCATATTTTCCCTTATACACATCTACAAGATACGATATAACTTGAAGCGTGTAATATGATATACCAAGAGGTGCAAATATGTTTATATTTGCACCTGTATATGAAACTATTTTTACAAATATTAAAACCGAAGTATTTAATGCTATTGTTAATCCTAAAATGATTTTTTTATGCTTTCCCTTTAAATATTTAGCAGTGAAAAAACTACTTAATAAGCTAAATAATATATAAATACAATTTGGCACACCAAAACTAGCATATATTATTACACTTCCAACTAATAGCAAATAGTTCAATTAATTTCCCCCTATTCAGCTTTAGGCCAACTATCTCTCTCCCACGTTTTACCGTGTAATCCTGCATCAGCTAATTTTTGTTCATCTGTAAGTAATCCTAATGTATGATTAGCAGATGGTGTTGCATCAATGTGTCTCCAAACTCCTCCAGTATATACTAAATTCCAATAATGACTTGTATCTGTAAGATATATTAATTTGTTTGTATAACCTGCTTTTGTTAAGGCCTTTTGCATAATCAACGCGTGAACATAACAATTTCCTTTTCCTTCTGTTAAGCCATACCAAACAGGGTCATCTCCACCCCAATTTGAGTTATATCTAATTTGTGATCTTATGCTACTCGCCATACCTACTATGTCATTTCCAGCCAAATAATTGTTATAAAATTCATTAAACTTATTATTTGTATCTTCTTGATTATGTTTTACAACTATTTTTCTCTTTTTGGTCGTTACATTTCCTCTTTTATCTTTAGCTGTATATGTTGCATAATACGTACCTGATTCCCCTAAATTTACACCACTTGAATCAACTGAAAATTCACATTTTCCGTCTCTATCATCAGTTGCTTTTACATCAGCTTTATAATCTATAGTTGAATTTTTCACAACGGTTTTATCACTAAGACCAGAAAATACCGGCCCAACATTATCTCTTTTTATTGTTAGTGTTGCTATTTTTTCAGTTTTATTTCCATTTATATCAACTGCTTCAATTACTACATCTTGCTTTCCTATTTTACTATAATCTATCTCTGTTTTTAATGTAACTGTTGGCTCTCCCGAAGCATCTGATGCTTTTTTAATAAATTTTTTATAATCACTTATTTCTTCGTCATCATAAATGCTTATATCTTTAAGCTCTAATTCTGGAGGAATTGTATCTTGTACTTTAATTGTAGATGTATATTCTACTCCCTCATATTCTACTTTAATTATGTATTCACCTACAACAGAAGTATCTACTTTATCAATTTCACTTTTAGGAACTCTATCTCCAAATTTTTCTACATCTAAAACTAAATTTTCTATTGAAAATTTATCTCCTACTTCAAGAACAATTTCTGGTATTAACCACGCTATTTTTAAATTGCAATTTCCTATTGTTTCATTTTCATATATATCTTTAACACTTATTTTTACTGTAAAATCTCCATATTCAATTACTTCAGGTGCTTCTAATAATTCTACTTTCATTTCTGATAAATCAGACTTTTCGGCAATAAAATCATCTGGATTTATTTTATAATCCAAGCTTTTAGTTATATCTTGAAATTTAACTTGTGGTGCAGTTGTATCTTTTATAACTAATTTCACTGTTTGTTCTTTTCCCTTATATGATAAAGTTACATCTGTTTCAATAGGTTTACTCACGTCTATTTGTGATAAATCTGTTACTGCGGTAGCATCATTTTTATACATTTTATCTACAAGAAATGCATCTAAATTTATCTCTTGAACACCTAATTCCAAAATAATATCTTTAAATTTAGGTCTAAATGCTAAATATGCAAATATTGATATTGCGATTATTAAAATAACTACAATTAGAGATGTTATGATTATTTTAGTTTTTTTGCATATCTTCTTTTTTGCTTTTTCTTCCTTTTTGTTTTCCTCTTTTTTAGGCTCTTCAGTCTTTACATCTTCTTTTTCTTTACTTTCGTTTTTATCTTCTATTTCTTCTGGCTTTTCTGTTTCATCTGTTTTAGTTCCTTCATTTTTATTATTTTTTTCTTTATATCTTTTTGCTTTTTGTTTATGCTTACTATGTTTTTTATTATGTTCTTTATTTTCTACATCAGTATAAGCAGAATTTTCGTTGTTTTCCTTTTTCTCTTCACTTTCAACTTCCATTAACAATATCCTCCTTAAGTCTAAAAATAACTTATTGCTTAATTTAAGAATAAGTTATTTTTATTGTTAATTGTTTTCTGTTATTAATGTGTAATCTATTCCTGTTATAACATCATTTTCTACTATAAATGATAATTCTACATTATTTTTTTTATATATGTACCTATTTTCTAATGTGTTATCATAGTCATTTCCGTATTTTTCTATCATTACATCTTTGCTATCTGTAATTTTTACCCCCTCTGCAGTTTGCATAGTATCATCTATAAAATATAATGAATAAACTGTATCTTTTCCATTAATTTTTGCAACTACTATTTCTACATTTGAATATGTGTACACTTTATCCGTTCCTTCAAATGCACAACTAGGTATTTCTGCAACGTCAGCCTCCTCACTAATTTCACTCATTTGAAATTCTGTACCCGGTACAATTTCTACTCCATCAAGCTTTACTGAAAATGCCTCCTCAGTAGTAGAACTTGTTTGAAGTGAATCATCACTTTTATTTGTTGCAAAATATATAACAACCGCACCTACAATTACAACTAATACTATTATAAGTGCTATAATCATACCCTTTTTATTCATTATATTACGTCTCCTTTTTTTTACATCTAAAAAAATAATAACATAACAAAACACGTTTTTCAATCTTTTTTTACATTTTTTGTTTATACATATAATAGGATTATTTTTTAATGCAATTTAAAAAGCTATGCATATATTACTATATGCATAGCTTTTATATATCGTTCTATAATTTAGTATTTATTACTAATATGTATTTTATCTGCCCCCACATTTAATTCCCTTGATACTATATTTTGTACTTGAGCTACTTGTTCATCTTTTAATTCCTCCGCCTTTATAATTACACTCACACTATCTTCATTCACAAATATTACTGCATCCTCAAAATTTTTTGCTAATATCAAATTTTCTGCAATCATTATCGCATTTTTTGTATTGTTGATTTCATTTATTTTAGTTAATGACTGTGATTTTTCTTCATTACTAGAGTTTGCATTATTATATATTTCTTGATATGTTTCTAATAATTCAGAATACATTGTATTTCGTTCTAACTTTGATGTTGTAAAATAAAAATCCTCTGCTTGTTCTGTATTTGTGTTATCTTCTTCCACATTGCTAATGCTATTTGCCATATTGCTGTCATCAGTTACTATGTTTTCTGTTTCATTTTCAACTGTTTGTCCATTGATAAGATTTTCAACAGTATTTGCCTCATTTTTGTTTGGAATAGTACTTACAAGTTGTGCATCTCCTATTGTTTCATCATCTCTATCTGAAACTGTGCTTGTTTGTACATTCTTCTTACTTGCTGTAAAATTTAAGTACCCAGCTGTTATTAACATTAACGACACTATTAAAATTATTAACTGATTTCTCTTTAATATTTTCATAAATTCCTCCCTGTAAATTTTATATAAAATATATCAATAAGTAATAGATTTATGGGGACATTTCGAATACCTGTATTCTATATGTAGCTAAACCCGTTGCCGCTGAAACAGCCTGAATTATATTGGTTTTTATATTAACATTCCCTGCCCCTTCTGCTGTAATAATTGCTCCCTCTATTTTAGGCATTACAACTTTTTGAGTTATAGGAGCTTTTTCTCCATCCTTATCTTCAAATATTATTTCTTTATTTGTGTCTGTTTCTTCAATTTTTCTCACACCCCCATTTGTATCTGTTTCTTCTGTATTACTAGCAGTAGATTTTTCATTATACATTGCAACAACCTCACTTGTTTCGGAATATGTAACTAATACATCAACTTTTCCAACTCCCGATATTTTTGATAGTATGTCCTCTAAACTTTGTTCTAAATTATATTCATCTGTTTGCTGATTATTACTAATATTATTTTCCATATTCTGTGCCAGTTGCTTATTTGAAACGTTATTGTCCTCTTGCTTTACATCTTCTTTTTTATCTCCCCATATTATATTAATTGCTATTACTGTTATTATTAAAAGAACTAAAAATAAAACTAAATTTTCTATTTTCCTTTTATTATTTCCCTCAGTATTTTTTGTGAATTTGGTCTTAATCATATTTACCTTATCTTTAATCATATATATACACCCCTTACTCATTAATATATATTTTATCTTCATTAAGCATATATGTTGTGCTTAAATAATTTTTTAAAGATTTTTTTTCTTCATCTGATATATCTTCTTGCAGAGCATTAACATCCTTATGAACATCATTATTTGAAATATTTATTTCAATATTCTCTACCTCATTTACAGTATTCTCTGCTTTTCTTTCATCTTTTTCATCCTTATGCATCTTTGATACTTGCATAATAATACTATTTATTTGTCCATAATTTTCTTCATTCTCCGTTTCAAAATCTATATTTAATGAATTAACATTATACCCTTTTTCTTCTAAATTTTTAGTTAATTCACTATTTATTTTTTCTTTGTATGTTTCTTCTATGTAACCATTTGTTTCCAATACTACATTGTTTTTTGCATACTCATTCATTTGTCTCGTAGTATTATCCATAATTGATTGAATATCTATATTTGATATTTTTGAAATTAATGGATGAATCATTACAAAAAGAATATATATACCTATAATCGTTTTAACATATTTTTTATTATTTCCTTCTGGCAAAATAGCTTCAATTATTGTAGCTATAATTACAGCCAATATTATTCCTTGAGCCCACGAGTTTATAATATTTATCAACTCATATTCACCTACCTGTACATCATCCCACTATTAGATATCTTTATGCACATAGCCAGTCCTACAATAAGCAAAACTGCAACAAAAATCATTATTCCAAGAAATACTTTAAAAGTTTCTCCCATCTGTTCAAGTAAAGATACTATTTTTTTATCTGCTAATGGTTCACTTATTGCCGATGCAAAATGATATGTTATAGTTAATATTGCTAACTTAATAATTGGCATAACACAAATTCCCATTATTACAATCATCCCAACAATTCCTAACGAATTTTTAAGAAGCGATGTTGAACCGAATTACCATATCAACTGATTCCCCTAATGCCTTTCCTACTACTGGTACAAGTGTTGATGTTGCTGCCTTTATTCCTTTTGCCGCAAGGCCATCTACATTACTAGTTAACCCTCCTTCTAACGAAAGAATACTTACAAAAATAGTAATCACTATCCCTAAAAACCATATTATGCCTGATTTTAGAAATTTTGCCAGCTTTCCTATTTGTATTTTATCTGATAAATTTGATATTATTCCTATTGCAGTTGCAATTAGGGACATTGGTAATATAAATAATGTTATTATATTTGCTATAAATATTATTGAAAAAATTATTAATGGTTGTATAAATGTTACAGATACTGTACTTCCGTGTTGCTGACATAAGAGCAAGTAATATAGGAACTAGCGAATTAACAAATCCAACTAAATTAGAAATTGCATCTTTTATCATTGTTATAATAGTTGAAAAATTGCTCATTACTAAAGTTACAATTAAAATGTATTCCACATAATACGTTATTTGTCCTATTCCTTCTTTATTATTTAAATTATCTGTAAAATTTTTTAATAAACTATGTATAATTATAATTATTAATATACTGCCCAATAATGAAATACTAGATACTATCTCATCTCCAAATATTGATAAAATGCCTTTATATATTCCTTTGTTGTCTATTTCACCTTTTATTGCTGAATTTAGTAAATCACTCAAATTAATATCTGGAAAAACATCTTTCGTATATTTCTCTCCCTCTTTTATAAATGAAGATATATTTAATGCCTCCATTTGAGATGAAATAATTTCATCAGTAGCAAATGATTTAGGAATTATAATGAAATATGTACAAATTAATATAATTATAATTTTTTTAATCATTTGTTCCCCCTATGGTAATATATCTATAATTAATTCTAATAATGCAGTTATTATGGGAATTGATATACTAATAATTATTATCTTTCCACCTAAATCAATTTTATTTGCAATAGATGTTTCTCCAGAATCTTTACAAATACTTACTGCAAATTCAGTAAGTATTGCAATTCCAGTAATTTTTAGAAGTATTTTTAAAAATTCTCTTCCAGTTCCTGTTTTATTTGCAAGATTTGAAAGCACATTAACTATTGCACCTAGCTTGTCCATTAGCATTAAAAGTATAATTATACCTGATGCTATTGAAATATATATAGCAAATTCTGGTTTATATTGTTTTAATATAATAATTACTATAAGTGCAATTAGTCCCACTCCTATTATTTTTATTATATCCAATTTAAACTTCACCCTTCTGTTTTATAGTCCAAACATTGTTCTTACTGTGTTGAATAATGTACTTATTTCTTTTATTACCATTGTAAGTACAATTACTAAACCTGCGAGTGTTGTCATCATAGCCTGATCTTCTCTTCCGGCTCTTACTAAAACTTGATGTAACACAGCAACTAGTATTCCAATCGCTGCTATTTTAAATAATAAATCTATATTCATACATATCTCCTTTAAATAATTATTATTACTATTGCTATTCCTGTTATCATTCCAAGAGTTCTATACATCTTCTCGCTTTTATCTTTTTGAATTTCTGCTTTTTTTATTTGCTTATCTAACAAATCCATTGTCATTTCTATTTGATTAAGTTGCCCTTCTAAGTCTGTTTTACCTAACAATTTACCTAAATTTTCTAGAACATTTTTATCTTCATCGTCAATATTCAAATCTTCTAATTTTAACGCTAAATTCCACGCCTCACCTGCTGTACAAACAGGCATCTTTTCAACTGCCTTTTTAAATACATTTGATATATTTGAACTAGTATTTTTCGCTATCTCTACAAAAATATCGGGTATTGGTTCATAAGTATATCGCATTTTAGTTTTAAACATATTTAATGCATTTTTAAATTCTCGAAGTTCATTTACCCTATTTACATATTTTTTTGAAATTAATATTCCTATCAATGAACATAATAAAAAAATAAATGAATAAATAATTATTTTAATTGCTAACATTAAAAATCATCTCTCCTATAAAGAATAGTTTAATCCATCATTAAATATTCAGAAGTTTTTTTGTTTAAATTATATACACTCTCAACTTCGCCTTTTCTCTTTCTATCAGTTAAAAAAATTATCCTTTCAAAAATGTGCATATTTACTAATGTTTTCAAAGTAGAATTAATTGATATTTCTTCAAAACTTGAACTATGTGCTGTAAATATGCCTTTTATTCCTGAACATATTGCATAATTTATTGGATCTATTTCATCAGCATTGCCAATTTCGTCAGCCGAAATTACCTGCGGTGTCATAGATCTTATAAGCATTTTCATACCTATTGATTTTGGAACATTGTCAAGTACATCTGTTCTAAGTCCCACATCATTTTGAGGGATTCCCCTGTACATTGCAGAAATCTCCCCTCTTTCATCAACTAATCCAACATTTATTCCGAGCAAAATTTATCTTATCTATTCCTGTACTGATTTTTCGTATTAAATCCCTCAAAATTGTTGTTTTACCGAACTCCCGGTGGAGATACAATAAGTGTCGTATATATGCTATTTTTCTCTACATCTAATACATACTTTAAGATTTTATTACTACATCCTTTTATTTCTTTTGCTATTCTAAAATTCAGGCTTGATACATAATTAATATTAGAAACTCTACCTCCCTCAACTATGCAATTACCCGTAATTCCTATTCTATGTCCACCTTTAACTGTAATAAAACCTTCTCTTATTTGATTTTGAAATGAATATATTGAATTATCACAAACTTTTTGCAGTGTTTGTAAAATCATTTCTTGAGTTACAATTATTTTAAACAAAACCTCTTTTTTATTAAATTTCAAAATTAAAGGTTTGTCCGCTCTTAAACGTATCTCTTCAATAGTTTTATCTTTTTCTTCAGTATCTTCTTTAAAATAATTTTCTATAACATCACAAATTTCTTCTGGAAAATATGGAAGTAAATTAGAAATTAGCATATTTGATCTCCTTTTATTTAACTTGTCCTTTTAATATATATGCTAAATAAAAAATTTTAGAACTAAAAAAAAGAAAATTCTAAGTACTGCAAAAGAATTTTCAAAAATGCGCACATCTTTTACGTCCCCAATGTGCGCACACAGTTTATTCAATTACTATTTCGATCTTATCTCCGTCTTTAAGATTATATTCTTTTCTAAAATTGACATCAGAAATTATCTCTAACAAATTCAATGGATGATCTCCATTTTTCGTCATATTTTTTTCGGTCCTTAATATATACGATTTATGTCCAAGTACTTTGCACTCTTTAATATATACTTCTTGCACTCCGCCATATTCTTCTTTGTGCATAACGTCTATATTTCCCTCGAATACATAATTTTTTTCAACCTCTACATTTAAAGTACCATTAAACATTTTTACTCCTATTTTACTATAAAAAGCATCTTCCGCTTTCTTCATCCAATAACTTGCTTCTCCGAAGACCAGTTTTTATCTTTCCATTTAATATCATATTAACACCTACTTTTGTCTTTTATTATATTTCTATTTAAAGATAATTGCAAGTTTATATATTTTATCTTATTTTGTCCTTTTTTCTCCTTTTTTCTTGCTTTTATTTGAATATTATTTTACAATGTATATAGAATTTTATTTAGGAGGTAACTTCAAATGGAACTTAATCCTATTATAATTGGTATAGCTGGTGGTACTGGCTCTCGGTAAGAGTACTCTTGCTGAAAATATTAAAAAAGAATTTGTTAATGATATTACTATGATTTCACACGATTGTTATTATAAGGATCACTCAAATCTTCCTTTTGAAGAAAGGGCAAAATTAAATTATGATCACCCTGATTCTATCGAAACAAGTCTTTTGATAGAACATCTAAAAGCATTAAAAAAAGGAAAAACTATATATAGACCCGAATATTCTTTTGTTGAACACAAAAGAGAACCTCAAACAGTAGAAGTTGTTCCCAAAAAAGTAATTATTTTAGATGGAATTTTAATTTTTGAAAATAAAGAATTAAGAGATATGATGGATATAAAAATATATGTTGATACTGATGCAGATATTAGATTTATACGAAGACTCCTTCGCGACGTTGAAGAAAGAGGACGTACTTTAAACTCTGTTGTCACACAATATTGTACAACTGTAAAACCTATGCACGAACAATTTGTTGAACCTAGCAAAAAATTTGCAGATATAATTGTTCCAGAAGGTGGACAAAATGAAGTTGCCTTAAATATGATTATAGAAAAAATTAGAAGTATAATGTAAAAATTCCGCATTATTTTCTGGAAAAAATTTTTAAATTACATAAAGCAAGACCCCCTTCTCAAGTGAGAAAGGGGTCTTGGGCTACTTACGTGCCTTCCAGACCTCCACACGAACGATGTGCTTCGATCTGCTTATGACGACATCGTAATCCGAGCCGAAGGCATCAAGGGACGAAAGCCTTACGGGATCCTTCCATTTGATCCCATTTTCGCGACGATGCCATCCCTTAAGCAACTTATAGCGCTCGGATGCCGTGCCACATTTGCTGTCTTCGTGGAATTCGACCACAATGTAGCGGGTCTTCGCACCGTTGCATTTGCTGAAGATTGCCTCCCACAGCTTCTCCGCAAGCGGATCACTTGAGACAAGCAACTCGGCTTGGTAGTCGTCAAAGACGACTATGTAGTTAGCCACCAAGGCGTTGAAAAGCGACTTCACGAGCTCATCGTGGAAGAACATATTGTCCTTGACGTCTTTGTAGTACCTCCACCAGTGGTAGCCATCGAACACCTTATCGAGCTCCTTGAGCTCTTCCTCACGCTGTTCGAGTTTTTCTTGTGCGGTCATCATTAGTTTAACCTCCATTGAGTATGTGATGACGTGACGAATGTATGATGATTGGAACCCGGATTAGTAGCCCTGATGACACCTACTCGCGTATTTGCGCGGTACCAAGAAGTAGTTACTACGATGACAGTAGGTTTCTTACCGCTCATCTGTTATCATTATATCACACTTCACAGTAATATTACAACTTTTGTTTACAATGTTATGTGAAGTAAGATATAATTTCATATTTAATACTTTTTTAAATTGACATAAAGCAAGAACCCTATCCTCAAATGAGGAAAAGGTTCTTGTTTGCACATACGGTTCGCCCCAAAGTGTTCAGTTGTTCAGCTCCCAAACCAACACGTCCATCCCATAGTCCGCGTCAGTTAGGATAACCGCGAAACTGCTATCCGCGTCCAGAACGTAGTCAGGATTTAATCCCTTGTCCAATAGCTGTGTGAACGTGGATCCAATATCACCGTTGATCCTTTTGATCACGATTTGGTTGGCATTCACATTTTTGAGGACGATGCAGTTGAGCAGTTCGGATGCCATAGGGTCTTTGCAGAAAATTTTCCTGCAGAACTCCTTATCCCACTCATTCATCTCAATGGAATCATCCTCGGCTTCCCTGCGAAAAACAATTTGATCTCCTACGATGGAGAACCGTGCTCTCACGCTAGGGTCCCTGTTTTCATCCATAATCTCGGAAACAATGTCGTTGATTTTGAAGTCAACGTATGTTTCGGTGGATTTTTTTTCTTCGGCCATAATAACCTCCAGTTGAAATTCTTATTGTTTACTGCTTTTGGGGATGTATATCGAACGGGGCGAACCGTTAGTACCTTGATGATACACTTCCTTGCACATTCGTGCTGTCTTAAAGTGTAATAACCATAATGAAAGGAAGTTTCCTACCGTTCATCTATTATTATTATATTATATCTCACATAATATTACAAGTTTTGTTTGCAACTTTATGTAATGTATAATTTTTTAAAAATTTCAACGATGTACACATTTTTTTGACAAGGTTTTGGTGCATACGTTTTTCATATTAAATAGGAGCATATTATACGAATCACAGAATAGATATTCAAATAAGAATTTAATAATAATTGAATTAAAAATTATTTTTAATGTAAGATTTATAAAATGATTTAAAATTTTTTTTGCCATGAACGATAAAATGTATGTAAACAGTATTTGAATCTTCAGAAACATCATAAACTATTCGATAACTTTTATAAATAAGTTCTCTAAAATGCTTATCTGGAAGTTCTGGAACATATCTACCTAAATAAGGAGCATTTTTTAGTTCATATATACGAGAATAAATATTTTCTGAAGTTTCGTTTGCGTATTTAATAGAGTCACGCGATATATATTCAAAGATAGAATCTATATTTTTATGTGCCTCATTTGACATTAAAACTTGCATATTTTTTTCTCATCCTTTCTTTAGATTCTTCAATAGTCATTACTCTGCCATTTTTAATATCATTCTTACTTTTTTGCAACTCTGAATGTAAATATAGAGTATAAATAGCATCATCCCAAGTAATATTATCAGGTAAAGTATTGATTGTTGCAAGAATTTCTTGTTTTTCATTAATCATAATTTTTGTCTCCTTTCTTTAAAAAATTTCTAATAATAGTATAACACAAATTAATTTAAAGTACTATAATTTTTAAAAAATTCCTATATTTACAATTTTACATAATATGGATTACATAAAACAAGAACCCTTCTTCAATGAAAAAAGGGTTCTTGTGCTACTGCGGTTTAGTGAGACGTGAACTTTCAGAGCTTTTCAAGCACTTCGAGCACTTCCTTGAGATCTATGAGTGCTTCGATTGCTTTACGGAATCTTTTGGCTGGTTCCTCGAATTTGCCGAGCTCTCCATCGATTTTGATAATCTCTTCCTCGAGTTTGACGGACTCGCCATTGAGCCTCCATACCTGATGGTGAAGCTCGTCATTCTTGTTCCAGCGCTTGATAATTTCTTCATTGACGTTGCCAATCTCATCATCGAGTTTGTCGTCCCCGGCAGATGACTTCCGTTTCTGCTCAGAGAGCTCATCACGCTTTAACAGGAGCTCATCGCACTCGTCACTGAATTTGCTAATCTCGCCATTGAGTTTGCAAATCTCGTCAGAAATCTTCTGTTTCTGGTCGTCGAGCTTCCGCTTCTGGTCGTAAAGCTCGTTGCACTTTGACCTGAGTTGGTCGAACTTTGGCGTGAGTTTGCCGATGAGCTTTTCCGGATCAAGAATAAATTCCATTGTTAACCTCCTGCTGTTGCGAAAGATGTTGTGCCTTGGGATTGCGCGGAAAACGGACTTTATATAACGGCTGTGAACCGTAGTAGCCTTGATGACACCTCCTTGTGCATTTGCACGGTCTCAAAGTGTAATAACCATAATGAAAGGAAGCTTTCTACCGTTCATCTAGTTTTATATTATATAATACTTCACATAATATTACAAGACTTATTTGCAATTCATATTATCATTATTATTCATATAAAATTTCTTTTCCGCAAGTTTATCTTGTACTCCACGTAATGCTTCTCCAAATCTTTGGAAGTGTACTACTTCTCTTTCTCTTAAGAAACGAAGCGGATCGATAACATCTTGATCATCTTTGCATAAGTCTATTAATTTTTCATAAGTTGCTCTTGCTTTTTGTTCTGCTGCCAAATCTTCCTGTAAATCTGCTATTGGATCACCTTTTACAGCTATTGTTGCTGCATTCCAAGGCCATCCTCCTGCTGCCTGAGGATATACTCCTACTCCGTGATCTGTATAATATGCTCCTAAGCCTACTTTTTCTAAAGTCTCAGCATCTACTCCATCTGTTAATTGATGAACTATACTTCCTACCATCTCTAAATGGGCTAATTCGTATGCACCAAAACCTTATATCTTGTTCTAAAAATTCTAATAGATAAATTATCATATATTAGGATAAATATCTAATTCAAAATTTGTAGGATCTGAATCTTTTTTTATTGCTTTTTCAGTTTTAAGATATTCCACTTTTTTTACAATAGTTTTAAGCAGATTATTTTTTTCTTCTGCTGTTTGTAAGTTTGGATATATATCAAGTACATTTTGGATCTTTGGAATTAATAATCTTTTTCCTTCATCTTTTTTATTCTCTAATTCGATTTGTTTCTCACATTCTTCTATATTTAATTTTAAATTTGTAATTGTTGCAGATATTAATTTACATCTCTCTAAAAAAATTTCTCTTGTATATGTACCTTCTTCAAAAAAATCATATACATTTGCTAATTTTTTATTTTGTGTTTCTAATTCTTTTTTTAAATTGGAAATAGATTCTTCATAATTACTTATTTTTTTG
>CAYZMV010000008.1:0-1909 GCA_964479635.1 uncultured Clostridium sp.
TATATATTATTCATCAAGAGAACCAGAAGTTGCCAAAAATCTTTTACCTTTGCTTTTTATAACAATAGGATTTGGAGTTATAGGTTTTATAGATGATTTTAAAAAACTTGTATTAAAAGATACTAAAGGCTTAAAACCTGCTTATAAAATGTTAGGCTTGCTAGTAATATCGGTTTTATATACGTTATATTTAACAAAGGGCATAAATTTAGGAACAGAAACATTTATACCTTTTGTTAAAAAATATGTAGTAATGCCAATGAGTTTATATATTCCATTTGTAATATTTGTAATGCTTGCAACTACAAATGCTGTTAATTTAACAGATGGAATAGATGGATTAAGTACTAGTATTTCTGCAATTATAACCACGTGTTTAACAGTTATTGCAATAATATTAGATGTAAAAGAAATTATTGTATTTGGAAGTATAATTGTTGGAGCGTGTCTTGGATTTTTGATATTTAATTTAAATACGGCAAAAGTTTTTATGGGAGATACAGGTTCACTACTTTTAGGGGGCGTAATATCAGCGATTGCCCTATATTTAAAAATGCCACTAATTTTAGTAATAATTGCATTAATACCAATATTAGAAACTTTGTCAGTTATAGTGCAAGTTGTATATTTCAAAAAAACAGGAGGAAAAAGGCTATTAAAAATGGCACCTTTGCATCACCATTTTGAATTATCAGGTTGGAAAGAAAATAAAGTAGTATCTGTATTTTGCATAATTACATTAATTCTTTGTGTAATAGCATTATTTGCAATATGAAAGGAAGTGTATTATGGCTAAAGGAAAGCAACTTGCTAAAGAAAGTAAAACACATAAATCATTTGATTTTATATTATTTATAACAGTATTGTTATTACTAGCTTTAGGTATTACTATGGTATTATCAGCTAGTTCACCATCATCACTTGCAACTACAGGAAGTAGTTATACATATGTAATAAAACAATTAATAAGTGCTGGTATAGGTATTGTTGCAATGCTTATATTATCTAAAATAGACTATAAAAAATATATGAGATTTTATAAAATTGTTTATTGGATTTCAATTATAGTATTATTATTAGTTTTAGTGCCGGGTCTTGGAAGAACAGTAAATGGTGCAAGAAGATGGATTAATTTACCCATAGTATCTTCATTTCAACCATCAGAACTTACAAAAATAGGGGTAATAGTTTTTTATGCAGCATTTCTTACAAAACACAAAGATGAGTTAAAAAATGTATGGAAGGGATTTTTAAAACCATTTCTTATTTTATCACCTATAATTTTAATTTTATTAGGAATACAATCACATTTAAGTGCATCAATAATAATAATTTTAGTTGTATCTGTAATGATGATAGTCGCAGGTAGCAAAATTTCTCATTTTGTAACTTTTGGAACAATAGGAGCAACTGGTTTAATTGGTGGGATGTATGTACTTGCAAAATATTTTGAAATAGGTGTATTTAGATTAGAAAGAATAACTGCATTCTTAAATCCTTGGGCGGATGCACAAGATTCAGGATGGCAAATCATACAAAGTTTGTATGCAATCGGTTCAGGAGGACTTTTTGGAGTTGGACTTCGGAAATAGTAAGCAAAAATATTTATATATTTCAGAACCACATAATGATTTTATATTTGCAGTTTTAGCAGAAGAATTAGGATTTATAGGGTGTGCAGTAGTTATAATATTATTTGCAATATTTATTTGGAGGGGAATAATAATTGCAATGAAAGCACCAGATATGTTTGGAAGTCTTCTTGCAACAGGAATTACAGCTTTAATTGGATTTCAGGCAATAATAAATATAGCAGTTGTTACATCATCAATGCCGGTAACAGGTATGGCTCTGCCTTTCTTTAGCTATGGTGGTACATCGCTTATAATTTTACTATGTGCAGTAGGAG
>CAYZMV010000008.1:1919-17718 GCA_964479635.1 uncultured Clostridium sp.
ACTGAATATATCAAGGCAAAGCCAAAAGATATAAATATAAGTCAAATTCAAAAAAAGGAAACAGACCCAATTTGTTGAATTTGCAGGAGGAAATAGATTATGAAAGTAATTATAGCAGCGGCACAGACTGGTGGACATATTAATCCTGGTATAGCTATTGCTAATAAAATTAAAAAAGAAAGTAAAAATGCGGAAATAATGTTTATTGGAACAACAAGGGGATTAGAAAATGATTTAGTTCCAAGAGCAGGTTATGAATTAAAAACTATTGAAGCGTATGGAATAAATAGAAAAATTAGCATTGAAAATATAAAAAATATATTTAAAAATATGAAAGGATTAAATGAAGCAAAAAAGATAATTAAAGAGTTTAATCCTGATATAGTTATTGGTACAGGTGGATTTATATGTGGCCCTGTACTTATGGCTGCAAAAAAATATAAAATTCCTACAATACTACACGAAAGTAATGCTTTTCCGGGAGTTGCAGTAAAATTATTATCAAAAAAGGTAGATACAATATTAGTAGGATTTGAAGACGCAGTAAAAAGACTTCCTAAAGCGAAAAAGGTTGTAGTAACAGGAACACCAACAAAAATAAATAAAATAAATTTATCTAAAGAGCAAAAAGGAAGAATATTAGATGAATTAAAACTAAACAAGGACTTACCGATTGTACTTGTATTTGGTGGAAGTCAGGGAGCAAAATCAATTAATTCAACCCTAATAGATATAATAAAAAATGAGGCAAATGTAAATTATCAAATAATATGGGCATCTGGACCTAAACAATATGATGTAATTAGAGAAAATTTAAAAGAATCAAACATAGATATTAATAAGATTAAAAATGTAAAAATATTGCCATATATATATAATATGGAAGAAATGATGAATTTAGCGGATATAATAATTTCTAGAAGTGGAGCAATGACAATAAATGAAGTTGCAATTACACAAAAACCGGCAATTTTTGTACCATTTCCATTTGCAACAGAAAATCATCAAGAATATAATGCAAAAGTGCTTGAAAATGCTGGCTCAGCAAAAATTATATTAGACGAAAATTTAAATATGAATACTTTGACAAAAACCTTGAATGAAATGTTAAATGATAAAAATGCTTTATTAAAAATGGGACAAAATGCAAGTAAAGTTGCAGTAAAAAACGCTGAAGAAAAGATATACGAGGAAATAAAGAAATTGGTAAAGTAAAAATTATAACATATAATGCTAAAAAGTAAATAGATTTTAAAGAAAATAGGAGAAAAAGAATGGATTTAAAAGAATTTGAAAAAAACATAGGCTATACATTTGAAGATAAAGGGCTTTTAAAAAATGCATTAACACACACATCTTATGCACACGAGAAGAAAATAGAAAGTAATGAAAAATTAGAATTTTTAGGTGACGCAATATTAGAATTTGTTGTAAGTGATTATTTGTATAAAAATTACAAACAACTAAAAGAAGGGGAAATGACTAAAGTTAGAGCAACAGTAGTTTGTGAAGAAAGTTTGTATAAAATAGCAATTAAGCATAATTTTAGTGATTTTCTATATTTAGGGAAAAGTGAAATTAAATGTAAACGGAAATAAAAAACCGGCAATACTTGCAGATAGTGTAGAAGCGGTTATTGCAGCAATTTATGAAGATTCTAACTTAGATGAAGCAAAAAAATTCATTATAAATAATTTAAAAGAATATATAGAAGTTGCAAGTAAACACGTAGGTCAAAAAGATTATAAAACAGTACTTCAGGAAAAATTACAGGAAAAAGGTAATGTAAAAATAGAATATAAATTATTACAAGAAAAAGGGCCAGACCATAATAAAATATTCGTAATAGAAGTAAGTTGTAATGGCAAAGTTTTAGCTGTTGGAGAAGGAAAAACAAAAAAATCAGCGGAAATGGAAGCAGCAAAACAAGCATTAGGAGGAATAAAAAAATGAAGGAAAAAGAACAATATATAATACCAATATTTGTACCACATTTGGGATGCCCAAATGATTGTACATTTTGCAATCAAAGGAGCATAAGTGGACAAACAAAACAAATTACCAAGGAGGAAGCAAAAAAAACAATAGAAGAATATTTAAAAAATTTTAAAAACAGTAAAAATAGTTATAAGGAAATAGCATTTTTTGGCGGGAGTTTTACAGGAATAGAAAAAGAAAAACAAGAAGAATTATTAGAAATTGCCTATGAATATGTAAAAAATAAAAAAATTGATTCAATAAGAGTATCTACAAGACCAGATTACATAGACAAAGAAAGATTAAAATTACTTAAAAAGTATGGTGTAAAAACGATTGAATTAGGAGTACAATCTACAAATGATTACATATTAAAAAAATGCAAACGTGGTCATACTTTTGCAGATGTTAAGAAAGCATCAAAATTAATTAGAAGATATGGATTTCAACTTGGACATCAAATGATGATAGGACTTCCAGAAAGCACTAAAATTGATGAATTAAATACAGCTAAAGATTTAGCAAAATTAAAGCCTAAAATAGTAAGATTATATCCAGTATTGGTTATCAAAAATACGGAATTAGAAAAAGAGTATAAAAATGGAGAATATGAGCCACTTTCGGTCAATCAAGCCGTTGAAAGATGTAAAGAATTATATTATTTCTTTACAAGAAAAAAAATTGCTGTAATCAGGATGGGACTTCAAAGTACAGATTTAATATGCAGTCCTCAAAACGAAAAGAGTGAAGTAGTGGCTCGGACCATATCACGAAGCCTTTGGACAACTTGTAGAAGATAGCATTTGGTATGATTCGATATTAGAGAAAATAAAAAAATTTAATGTTAAAGTAAAAGAAATAGAAATAGAAATTAATCCAGAAAATGTTAATAATGTAATTGGACATAGAAGAGAGAATATTAGAAAATTTAAAGAGTTATATGATGTTGATGTAAAGGTTAAACAACATAATCAAATAAAACCAGGAAAATTTAATATTAAAGTTATGAAAACATATAAAGATTTTTTAGATGAATAAAAATATATTTAAACATCCATAATATTTATGGGTGTTTTTAAATGAAATTTAGAACTAAAAGAGGAATAATAAAAACAAAATATTTTATAATTCAAGCTATACAGCTAATTGTAGGAACAGCTATCATTGCAGCAGCAACTAGCTTATTTTTGCTTCCAAATCAATTATCTTCAGGTGGATTTTCAGGAATAGCAACAATTACATATTATCTATTTAATATTCCAATACGGAATTATGGTACTTGCCTTAAATATTCCACTGTTTATAATATCATTTTTTAAAAACGGAAAAAAATTTTTTATAAATGCAATAGCTGGAACAACACTTTTATCAATATTTTTAGATATATTTGAAAAATTTGAACCGCTTACCAATGATAGATTTTTAGGTTGCATATATGGCGGAGTAATTACAGGCATTGGAACTGCAATCATTTTAAAAGCTGGAGCATCAACAGGAGGAAGTGATCTTTTAACGCAAATAGCAAAAGCATATAATCCTAATATTAGAATAAGCAATTTGCTAGTTATTTTAGATACAATAATAGTTGGGCTAAATGTAATTTTTTTCAAAGAATTAGAAATAGGACTTTATTCAGCAATCTCCATTTTTATAGGTGGAAAAATGCTTGACATATTCTTTGAAGGAATAGATTTTGCAAAAATTGTTTATATAATATCTGTAAAATATGAAGACATAGCAAAAGAAATTGGTAATAGGGTAAAAAGAGGAAGCACAGCATTAAATGGTAAAGGTATGTATAAAAAGGAAGAAAAAAATGTACTTATGTGTGTAGCATCTAGAAATGAAGTAAGAGAAATAAGAAAAATTGTCAATGAAATTGACAACAATGCATTTATAGTAATATCTAATGCAAGAGAAGTTTTTGGAGAAGGATTTAAGGAGATATACCGATAATTCAAAAAATGTGTTATAATAGTAATAAATGTATTAAAAAAGGAGAAAGATATGGTTGATTTTGATGAATTTGTTGTAATGAAAGAAAAATTCCTGGAAGAATTAAATATAGCAATAGATAGTATTATAGAAGAAAAACAATTTATGCCTATGCATTATAATTTTATAGAAAAAGCATTAGAAGCTATGATAAAAAGCAGCAATGTAAATATTAGAACAGAAGAAGTAGTAATTACGCCAGTTGATAAAGGTCAAGTATTAAAAATTGCTTTAGATTTTTTTAAATCAGTAGATTCAGAATTTTATAAAGAAGCAGTAGAAATAATACTTCAGCAAAATAAGAATATAAAAATGAATATATATAATATTCATAGTATTGAAGACTTTGAAGTAGAAGATGAAAATGGCCTTTGTGAATATCTTCCATATGGATGTGCTCAATCCTTGAATGGATATGCTTTAGTTAATATACCTATAAGAGAAGAATTAAATAATGAGGGAGAAAAGAGTATACATAAAGATTGCTGTACATTAGGGGATTTATATACATTTGTACACGAGATAAGTCATTGCTTTGATTTGAATTTGGATAGGGAAAGATTAACTGGTAAAGAATTAACAGAAAAAGACATAATATATGAAGATAATCTTACTAGAGAATTTACAGCTGAGGGTACAACTATTGCATTTGAAATGATGCTTTCAGAATATTTGGTGAAAAATAATTTATATTCAAGTACAGTAATTGAGCAAATAAAGAATAATAGAATGATTAGTTGTTTACAACACGCAAAAATTGTACATACTAAATTATTATTAGCAAGAGAAAAACAAAAAAAAGAAGAGGTTTCATTAGAATTTATAGAAAAATATATGAAAGACAACAATTTATCAATTCAAGATGTAAGAAATATGGCAATGTATATAATAGATTCTCCACAAGATATGTATATACAGAACAGATATGCAATGGGAGGATTAATAGCCCCTACAATAGTAAAAACATATAAAAGAAAAGGTCCAGATGCATTAAAAAAATATTTTGACGAAATAAAAAGTTGTAATCTAAAATCTGCATTGGATAAAATAGGAGTAAAACTAAATGTACAAGGAATTAATGAATTGGTTAATAATTATAGTAAATACATACATACTTTGAAAGGTAATACACCAATAAACACAGAGATTATATCTGCTTGGGAAAGATAAATACCATAGTATTTATTTGAAAAAAAAATGAATTTTTGTGAATAAGGAAAGAAAAAATGGTTGCAAATTTAAAAAATAAAATTGAATTAGATAACAACTATTATTTAAGAATAGTTAGTGATGAAAATGAGATACCAAAATATGCCACAAATATTAACAATTTAAAATTAACTAATATTTTAAAAAAAGATAGTATATTGCTCATCAAAATTGATTTTAATAATATTGAGAAAAAACAATATAAAAAAATATTAAAAAAATTACTTTTTATAAGAAAAATGATATCAAAAAATAGAATAGGAATTAAAGAAGATTCAAAAATTTTATTAGGATATGTAATAAATTACGATAAGGATAATAAAAACCAAAGTGATTTTATTTTAGCAATAAATGCTATAGTTTATAAAACTAGATATGAAAGATATAATTATATTTATGATACAGTATGAGATTATTTAGATAGTTTCTTTTATGGAAAAAATTTATGTGATTTTAAAGACAATAAATGTGGAGAAAAAAAAGAAACATCCTCATTTATAGGGTGTTGTCGTCATTATAAATATAAATTATTAGGACCGATTTATTCTAAATTAGTTAATTGTGAATATTTAACAGAAGAATATAAATGTGGTGCTAAAAGTATAAGTTGCAAATTATATACTTGTGATTATTTAAGGAAAAAAGGAATTGCATTTAAAATAAAAGACATTTTGTTGTTAGATGTTTTTTTTAGACCATTACAAAAGTATTACATAAAATACATGGTATATACTCCAAAAGAGAAAGTTATAAAAAGGCTTATGATAACGTAATAAAATTACATTTATATAGTGATTAAAATATATGTAAGAAAATACATATATTTTTTTTATAAGGTTATTGTAGTATCCGCATCAGAAAATTCTAGGAACAGTCTCATTCTATGGACTGTTCCTAATATTATTCTTTATAAATCTTTTCTAATAAGGCTTCTTCTAACGTTTTCGAAAAATTTATTTTTAAATCTTCTGCCTTTGTATTAACCCATTTAGGAATATTTACTGTTTTCTTTATTAATTCTTTTCCCCATTTTTCTGCAAATGAACTTATATCTACTGATATATATGTTTTAAACTTAGAAATATAATCCCAATTTTCTATTTTTAAATCCTTTTCTAACTGTTCAAATGTTACTTCCTCAATTTTACTAGATTGTGGTATTTTGCCTCCTTCTTCCATATTATCTAATACTATACCTGCGATTAAATCTTCTGCCATTTCCATTGCTTCTTCTAACGTATTTCCACAAGTTGAGCTATTGTGTAAATCTGGAACAAATACAGAATATCCACCCTCTTTTTCTTCATAAAACAAAACTGGATAAATAACTTTCATAATTATTCCTCCTAACAATTATATTATACTACGTAGAATACGTACTTGTCAATGTATATTGTAATATTTATTTCAAAATCCATTAAATATATTTTTCAATCATAAATATAAAATATTACAATTTTACAGAAATATTACATTTGAGAAATGTCCCAATAGAAAATTATTTGTGAGCAAAAGAGTAAATTTTGACCTTTATATAAAAATATGATATAATTAATGCCGTTTTAAGTATAAAATATTAAATTAAATATAATATATATTAAGAAAGGCTTTTATGGACGAGATTGTAAAAGTATTACCGAATTTTAAAAAATTTAATGATTACATTAATAATGTAAATGAAGGAGTAAGCCCTATAATGTTATCAGGGCTTACTGATAGTGCAAAAGCTCATTTTGCATATTCTACGGCTTTTTATTCTGAAAAACCTATCTGTATTATTACATATAATGAAATGCAGGCAAAGAAGCTTTTAAAGGATTTACAATATTTTTCTGATAATATTGATTATTTTCCAAGAAGAGAGATTTTAGCTTATGATTATTTAGCAGAAAGTAAAGATATTTCTTATGATAGGATAAATTGTTTAAATGATATATATAATAAAAAGGCTAAAATTGTTGTAACTACAATAGAAGCAGTATCACAAGAAATAGTGGCAAAAGAGACTCTATATAAAAATATACTCACTTTAAAAGAGGGTATAAATATTGATTTAGATGATATTAAGATTAAATTAAATGAATTAGGATATGAAAGATGTGATTTAGTAGAACAAGCGTCAGAATATAGTGTAAGAGGTGGAATAGTTGATATTGGTGTGTCAACTAAAATTGGAATTAGAATTGAATTTTGGGGAGACGAAATAGATTCAATTAGAAAGTTTGATTTAGAATCACAAAGGTCAACAGATAAAATAAAGAAAGCCATAATATATCCAGCATCAGAGTTTGTGTTAGAAGATAATTTAGATGCGATAATCAAAAGAATAGAAGAAAAAACCAATCAGGATGAAAAAACAAAAGAAGATATAGAAGCTATAAGAGAAGGGGACTTTTTAAGTAAAATAGATAAATATTTTAATTCATTTTATCAAAAAAGAGAAACATTAATTGACTATTTAAAAGATGATTATATAATATTTTTAGACGAAATTGGAAAAATAAAAGCAAGATCTGAAAATATCATAAAGGACAACGAAAGTGTTATAAAAACATTAATCGAAAAGAAAAGAGAAATACCAGAATCCCTTGAGAATTTAAGAGATTATATTAAATTTATAGAGGGAATAAAAAAAGTACAAACAATATATTTAGACAAACAAGATATTGGATTTGTAGATAAACAAAGTATGCTTGCAAAAAGAAACGGATATAGCTTTAGCTATAGGGAGGTCAACTTTTTTCGTAGTTCAATGGATTTATGTATTCAGGAGATACAACAAGCTAAAAGAGATAAAAAAACAATAATAATACTCGTTGGAGATAAGAGCAATGAAAATAAATTAAGAGAAATTTTAAACGAAAAAATAGAATCAAATACAGATGATATTATTATACAAGAAGGAGAACTTTCGGCAGGATTTGAAAGCTTTGATTTTAATTTGTTAGTAATTTCTGCAAAGGAATTATTTAGTAGCACACCAAAGAAAAGGAGAAGATTATCTCAAGAATTTAAGCAAGGTGAAACTGTAATATTTTCTGATTTAAAAATTGGAGATTACGTTGTTCATAGAACAAATGGAATAGGTCAGTTCATTGGTGTAAATACTATAAAGGCAGATGGAATTACAAAAGACTATATAAAAATAAAATACAGAGATGACGATGTACTTTATATTCCTACAAATAATTTAGATAATATCAGAAAATACATTGGAGCAGGAGAAGGAGTTCCAAAGTTAAATAGACTTCGGAAGTAAAGAATGGGCAAACACAAAGCAAAAGGTAAAATCCAACTTAAGAGAAATTGCTCGTGATTTAATAGAATTATATGCAAAAAGAGAAAAAATTAAAGGGTTTGCATTTTCAAAAGATAATGAGTGGCAAAAAGAATTTGATGGGAGTTTTGAATTTCAAGAAACAGACGACCAATTAAGAGCGATTGAAGATGTAAAAAAAGATATGGAAAAACCAAAACCTATGGATAGACTGCTTTGTGGAGACGTAGGTTATGGAAAAACAGAAGTTGCAATGAGAGCAGCATTTAAGGCGTGTATGGATCAAAAGCAAGTCTGTTATTTAGTACCAACAACAATACTTGCAAATCAACAATACGAAGCATTTAAAGAAAGAATGAAGGAATATCCTATAAGGATTGAATTATTGAACAGATTTAGAACAAAAAAAGAGCAAGAAGATATTATTAAAAGATTAAAATTAGGTGAAATAGATATAATAATAGGAACTCACAGATTACTTAGCAAAGATGTAGATTTTAAAAATTTAGGATTACTAATTATAGACGAAGAGCATAGATTTGGGGTTAAAGACAAAGAAAAAATTAAAAAACTAAAAACAAGTGTAGATGTTTTAAGTATGACCGCAACTCCAATTCCGAGAACACTTCATATGTCTATTGTTGGAATTAGAGATATGTCTTGCCTTTACGAGCCACCACAAAACAGAAGACCAGTTCAAACTTATGTATTAGAATATGATAAAGAAGTAATTGAGGAGGCAATAACAAAAGAACTTGAAAGAAAAGGTCAAGTGTTTTATTTATATAATAGAACCGAAACAATAGAAGGAAAAGCAAATGAAATATCACAGCTTGTTCCTGAAGCAAGAGTAGGATTTGCACACGGAAAAATGTCAGGACAAGAATTAGAAGATATAATGATAGATTTTGTAAATAAAAAGATAGATATTTTAGTATGTACGACTATATTGGAATCAGGAATTGATATTCCAAATGCAAATACTATAATTGTAGAAGACGCGGATAGACTTCGGTTTAGCACAACTTTACCAAATAAGAGGTAGAGTAGGAAGGTCTGATAAACAAGCTTATGCATATATTACCTATAAAAGAGACAAACTAATAAATGAAGTTGCTGAAAAAAGACTAAAGGCAATAAAAGAATTTACAGAATTTGGTTCAGGATTTAAAATAGCAATGAGAGATTTGGAGATAAGGGGTGCAGGAAGCCTAATTGGAGAAATGCAACACGGACATATGGATCAAGTCGGCTATGATATGTACTGTAAATTATTAGATGAAGTTGTGAAAGAAATGAAAGGAATAGAAAAAGAAGAAGATATAGATGTTATTATTGATATTAATGTTTCAAGTTATATACCAGATAGCTATATCGAAAATGAAAGTCAAAAAATAGAGGTGTATCAAAATATAGCCTTATGTGAAAATGATCAAGATATAAAAAATATAGAAGAAGATATTATAGATAGATTTGGAAAAATGCCAAATGAAGTTAATAATCTTCTCGAAATAGCTAGAATAAAGGAAATGTGCAAAAATTTAGGTGTAACTAAAATAACACAAAAGCAAAATAATATTGTATATAATTTCAATCCAGATAATTTTACAGTAAATATAGATAATATGGTTAAAAAGTATGGAAACAGAATAAAATTTTCACTTGCTCGAGAACCATATATTACCTATAAATTAGAAAATAAAGATAATGTTTTAAAAGAAGTTATAAATTTTTTAGATGAAAAATAAATTGTTGTTTAGAAGTTAGAAATTTACCACATATTTCTAATTTCTAACCTCTAATATCTAATTAAGAAAGGATTTATTATGATAATTACAAGTAAAGATAATGAAACTATTAAAAAAATTAAAAAGTTAAAAGAAAAAAAATACAGAGACCTAAGTGGAAAATATTTAATAGAAGGAATTAAGTTAATAAGGGAAGCCATATCTGAGAAAGCAAATATAGATACAATAGTGGTTTGTGATAATTGTGTAAAAGCAGGAGAAATAGACCAAAAAGTTTTATATGAGATAGCAAAATATAATTGTGTATATGTAGATGAAAAAGTTTTTAATAATATTACAGATGTACAAAATCCACAAGGAATATTGGCAGTTGTCGAAAAGAAAAATGCAGATAAAGATATAAACTATAATGAAGATTTAATAGTCATTTTAGATGATATACAAGACCCACGGAAATTTAGGAACAATATTAAGAACGATAGATAGTGTTCGGACTTTCTCAAGTAATAGTATCAAAAACAAGTGGAGATGTATTTAACCCAAAAGTAGTACGTTCTACTATGGGAGCAATATTTAGAGTAAATATTATAGAAAGCGAAAATTTAGTAGATACATTAAAAGATTTAAAAAAACATAAATTTAAGGTAATGGCAACATCATTGGAGACGAAAGAGAGTATATATGATGTCCAATATAAAAAAACAGCAATAATAATGGGAAATGAAGCAAATGGAGTTTCAAAAGAAGTATTAGACATTTCAGATAAGAAAATAAAAATACCAATGTTTCGGTAAAACAGAGAGCTTAAATGTAGCAGTAGCAACGAGTGTCATACTTTATGAATATGTAAGACAAAAAAATTAAACAAAAGGGAACAGACTCCTTTTGTTTAATTTTTTGTTAAAATTTCTAAAATTTTGGGATATATTTTTTCAGCATTTTTATTCCAATTTTCTGAAATTGCCTTTGCCTGTTTTCGTGATCCAGCAAAAACTTGTAATTCAAATAATATTTGATTATCTTCAACAATTTTACATTTAACACGATAATCATTTTCACTATTTGGTATAAAATCACTAGTTACAGAAATTTCATTTTGAAAATTACCTAAAGTTTCTTTAAAACTATTATCAACTTTAAATTTTGTAATCCCAGGTATAATATCCTTTACTAAAGATAATGCCTTTTTTCCTTCTTCTGTAAGTTCATATAAAGATTCTTCATCTTGGGTATAATTTATTATATATTTATTTTCTAACAAATCTAATAAAAATTGTTGAAAATAAAAATAATTCATATCATCGATTGATACAACTAATTTAAAAAGAGCATCATTACTGATTGGTTTTGATACTTTATCTAATATATATAAAATTAAAGCTTTTTTTTCTGCCAAAGTTTCATTATCTGAAGTTAATTTCACTGGAACACCTCATATTAAATATTTTAAACAAGTATAGCATAAATTTTATAAAAATACAATAAACATAAAAGTCAAAATAATTTTAAAATTGTATGAAGATTTTTTCTTTCTTTATCTTTTATAGTTATAATATGTTCATTGTTACCTGTATAAGAATAAAATACTGAAATAGTATCTCCGATTCTTGCCTCGTGTTTATACATAATTTCAATATTAGAAAAGTCTAGAAGTTTTTCTTGAGGAATAGCTTCATAAGCGTAATCTAAATAATTTATATTATTTACATGATGATTTGTATCAATATCTCTTCTTCCTATTTTATATTCGTAAACAAAATTTAAATTTTCTATATCAGGAGTAATTTTACAAATTGATTGTTTATAAACATCAAATAAAATCCATTTTGAAGTAGCAATAGCCACTAAATTATTTTTATCATCATATATTTCAAAATCTCTATATGCAAATAATGGTGTAATTTTTCTACTCCAAGTATTAATTGTAAGAACTGTATTCCATTTTGGTCTAGAGAAAACTCTTAATTTCCAATTTAGAATAACCCATCCAAAATGAGTTTTAGGCATATCATTAAGACCATAACCAACTGTACCACTATGAATACCTGCAATCTCTTGCATTAATCTTAAAATTCCCTTATTGCTCAATTTATTGTTCTCATTAATATCTGCAAAACTAATTTCAAATTTTTTAGTAAATATATCCATTATGATACCCTCTTTCTAAAAATGAAATATATCACAGTTTGAAAAATTTTTCAATTATATAAAATGTTACAATTTTACAGAAATATTACATTTGCATTACAAAATGGAGAAAGTGTTGACAATAAGGAAACAGTAAAATATAATGTAATAAACATATAATCATTAATTAACATAAGAAACATAATAAATAATGTTCAATATGGAAATAATATCTATAAACCCTTTTATCTCACTATTATTTGACATATTGGACCTAAAACGAAACTATTGCAAACATTGCACAGACGAGCATTGCTCGTCCGCAGAAAAAATAAACGAAATAAGGAGAAGAACGTATGAAAGAAAAAGAATTAAAAAACAATGAAAAATTTAAAAACAAAAAATCTACGAAGAATCGCTCAAATCTAATCTCTAATCACCAACCTCTAATCTCTGACCACAAAGGCATTACCCTCATAGCCCTAGTCATAACTATAATTATAATGCTAATCTTAGTGAGCGTAACAGTAGCTGTAGCACTAAATGGAGGATTATTCAACACAACAAAGGAAGCAGCAAAGGGAACGCAATTTGATGCAGATAGAGAAAGCCTATTGGCAGCAGTATTAGGCTCCATAGACAGAAAGTCAAAAGTAGATTATGGTGAATTAGAAGAACACTTGCCAGAAGGATTTGAAAAAGTGGCAGATGGAGAATATCAAAGTGAATCAGGAAATACATTTTATGTAGACGAATATGGCGACATAAGTTGGCGGAAGATGGAAATTAAGTGAAGATGGAAGTACTGTAACAAAAGATGGAGTGGAATTAAAGATAGGAGACTATGTAGATTACACACCAACCCCTGCAATATATCCAGCAGACAAATTAGGTGCAGATTATACTGGATATGCTAATACTGGAGACTTAACAACAGACACAGACTTAAAATGGAGAATATTGGGAGTAGACGAAAAAGGATGCTTAACAATAATAAGTGATAAGCCAACAAGCAAAACTGTTTCTTTCCAAGATGCAAAAGGATATAATAATGGAGTGTATATATTAAATGATATATGTAAAACACTATATAGTAGTACAGATTTAGGAGTTTCAGCAAGAAGTCTAACAATAGAAGATGTAGAGGGAGGATTTAGTCCGACTGCCGAAGCGGAAAGGGATAGTTTTACTGATACTGATTCGAATACAAAATATAAACAACCATACACATATACAGGGAGTAGTGCACAATATCCAGCAATTTATGCAAAAGAAAACGGTTCTGGTATAGGTGTAGAAGAAGCTAATCAAGACAAAGGTAGAAAAACAGACGGAATAGGTGGAAGTGAAGCATTTTATAACGAGAATCAACTAAGCCGAAAACCTGATGATAAAGAAAGTGATTCAGCGGAAAATTTAACTTGTACCCAAACTGATTATAGATTTGATTCGGATCCTACCACTTATTGTAAAAATGACAAGTTTTATGAAATGATATTCAATACTGGCACATACTACTGGCTCGCTTCGCGTTGTGTCGACTGCAGCTCGAGCATTGCACTATTCAACTTGCATACTGTGGACCGCACTACACTCGGCGCTATCAGTATGTTCCACTCAGATGGCGACACAAGCGGCTACTACATTTATCTCCGCCCCGCAGTTTCTCTAGGGTCTGATATCAAATTGACCCTTTGCGATGGGGGCAACAATGCCGAAAATCCACATACATTATCAAAGGCTTCAAGCTAATATATATATAACTGTACCATCTGCAACAGAAAATTCTAGGAACAGTCTCTTCTAGGACTGTTCCTAATATTATTCTTTCTCATAATATGTCGAAAAAAGAAGAACGATAATAGTTGAAAAAGAATAAAAAAAGATATAAAATATAAACATAGGGGGGCAAGTTAATATAACTTTGTCCTTTTATTTTTTCTTGGAAAGTTTAAATCAAACAGGAGAATCCTCTCCAACAAATTCCAAAAAAATGAAAACTAAATATGCTAGGAGGTGAAAATAAAAATAAGAACATTATAAAAAAATAAAAAAAGAAAGAAGGTAAAAAATGAGAAAAGAGGCAAAAGAAAAAGAAGAATCAAAAGAGGAAACAAAAATATTATCACCAAAAGTAGATGTAGTATTTCATATGCTATTTGGAGAACAAAAAAGCGAAAGGATAACAAAAAAATTAATAGAAGATGTAATAGGAGAAAAAATAGAAACAATAGAACTAGAAAAAACACCATATTTATGGGGAGAACATACAGAAGACAAAGTAGGAATAATAGATGTAAGAGCAACAATAAACAAAGGTAGTCCAATAGACATAGAAATGCAAATAAAAGACAATAAAGATATAGAAAAGAGGATGTTATATTATTGGTCAAAGTTATACGCAGACCAATTAAAAACAGGAGGTCGTTATGAAAAATTAAACAGGAGTATAGGAATAGTATTTTTAAATTATGAAATAGAAAGGCTAAAGGAATTGCCGATACATACGAAATGGCAAATAAGGGAAGAAAAAAACCACAAATACATATTGACAAAAGATTTAGAACTGCATATAATTGAATTACCAAAAATAAGGGAAAAAATGGAAGAAGGGGAGCTAAAGAAATGGATATTATTTTTGGAAAATCCAGAAGGGAAGGAGACGAAGGAGATGGCAGAAAGAGAACCAGAAATAAAAGAAGCAATAAAAACATTAGAAGATATAAGCAATGATGAAGTAAAAGCAAGGATAGCAGAACTAAGGCAAAAATACATAATGGATAGAGAAGCGGA
Organism: uncultured Clostridium sp.; assembly: GCA_964479635.1. Lineage (GTDB taxonomy): Bacteria > Bacillota > Clostridia > TANB77 > CAG-508 > CAG-452. The sequence continues at coordinate 17,046 of CAYZMV010000008.1, forward strand.
ATTAGAGACAGCAGAATACAGGAAAAGCCAAAAAATAGCGAAGAAATTAAGAGCGATAGGAACAACAACAGAAGAAATAAAAGAAATAACAGGACTAACAGAAGAAGAAATAGCAGAACTAGGAGATATAAAAGATGAAGAACAAAGAATGAGGATAGCAGAGCTAAAACAAAAACACATAATGGATAGAGAAGCGGAATTAGAGACAGCAGAAGATAAGGGAAGAAAATCAGGATTGCAAGAAGGAAGAAAAAAAGGACTGGAAGCTGGATTACAACAAGGAAGAAAAGAAGCATATAACGAAAAAAAGTCTATTGCCAAAAAGCTAAAAGATAAAAATATACCAATAGAAGATATTATAGAGATAACGGGATTAAGCAAAGAGGAAATATAGATAAAATAAAATAATGTTAATGATAAAATAAAATTAAGGCAAATCGCATTGAATTTAGAAATAAGTTCAATGTGATTTTTTATGTGAATATAAAATGTTACAATTTTACGGAAATATTACAATTTCATTACAAAATGAAAAAATGTTGACAATGAGAAAACAGTAAAATATAATAAAGAAAACGTGTAATCATTAATCAGCATAATGACATAATAAAAAATGAAGGTGTGAAAAATTATGAAATCAGAAAAAGGAATAACTTTAGTTTCGATTGCAATG
>CAYZMV010000009.1:0-2705 GCA_964479635.1 uncultured Clostridium sp.
TATTTGTTTCATTGCAATAGCTACTGCTTCATTACCACTTAAACGTTCTCTAATACTCATAATTCTCCTCCTTTATTTCATTACTATTGCACCGAATGGACAAACCTTTGCACATACTCCACAGCCTTTGCAATAATCATAATTAAAATCTGTTCTCTTTTGGTCTTTTCCTACTGGAATTGCATCGTCTGGGCATACTGGAAAACATAGTCCACACTGTTTGCATTTCTCTGGTAAATAAATAGGTTTTGTACTTCTCCAATCACCTGTTTTAAATTCTCTTGCATTTCCTGCTTCATAAATATTTCCACCTACTGTCAAATCTTCCATTGGAGTCTTTGAATTTATATTCATATTTTTTCTACCTCCTAACTTATTTATTTTTGCTTTCCCTATATTTTTTCTATAGAATTTAATGCCATTTCTAGTGCCTTCATATTGCCTTCAATTACTTCTGGCTTTTTTGCAAATTTGTGTTTAAAAGAACCTTTCATATCATTTAATAATTGTTCGTCTGTCATAATTTTACTTACCTTTACTATTGCTGCAAGCATTGGAGTATTTGGAAAATATTTTCCTAGTGTCTCCATTGATATTTTTCTTGCATCTATTTTATATATCTCTCCCTCATACCCTTTTAAATTTCTTTTTATTTCTTCACTATCTTTTGTACTATTAATTACTATAGCTCCTGTTTTCTTTAAACCTGCTGTTACATCTACCGACTCTAGTAGGCTATCATCAACAACTACTACATAATCTGGCTCATAAATATTGCTGTGTACTGTAATTGGCTTATCACTTATTCTGTTATATGCAGTTATTGGAGCTCCCATTCTTTCTGGTCCATATTCTGGAAATCCTTGAATATATTTACCTGTATTAAATGCTGCATCTGCCAAAAGAAGTGATGCAGTTTTTGCTCCTTGGCCTCCTCTACCGTGCCATCTAATTTCAATTAAATCACTCATACGCTCCTCCTGATTTATTAATTTAACTATTTGTACTATATATCTAATTACATTAAAAGTCAAGGTGAAATTAGCTAAAAAATTAAATTCTATATATGGTGTCGAAAGGTAACATAATTCTTGTGATAAGGCGAATTTATGTAAAGCTTGCAATTTTATGTTTAATATGTTATAATATTGCTGTGTTAATTTAAGGAGGAATTTAATTATGAATAAAGAAGAAAAAGAAAAATTACAAAATAAAAGCTTAGTTGGACAGCTTTCATTATGTAAAGAAGATATTAATTCTTTACAAAAGGAGATATCTAGATTAGAAAATGCAAAAAATCATTTTGACAATACTAATGAACCAAATTCAATACGCACTCAATTAAATGATAAATATGCTGAATTAGCAAAATTAAATAAAGATTATTCTAAACTTCAAAAAAAACATAATCGCATACGTTTGCGCGTTGCTTCTCTTACTTTATCCTTTGCCATAGCAACAGGATCTTTTGCAGGATATCTTTTTCATAAAAAAAGTTTGGACGATATAAGAACTGCTGAAACTATAAGTGATTCTACTGACGATTTTCTTAAAAATGTTGGTATTGAAGATGTTGATGTAGATTTTCAATTACCTGATGTACCTGATACAGATTCTCAATTATCTGATGTGCCTAATGCAAATTATCAACATACAAAAGGTCAACGAGCTAACTTATTTTATCCAGATTCTGTACCATCTGATGAATCTTATGAGTCATTTATTCAGGATTTGATAGATTATAAAAAATTAAAGAACGATGATATGAATTCAAAAGATGTAAAGGAAGAGTTGAAAGCTATACAATCAAGATTTTCAGAAAACCCTGATTGTATACTTCAGCTTTCTCGTGACATTTTAAGACAAAAAATTGCAAAACAACTTGGTGTAGATGACTATACTAGAATTACTACTTTTTATAGGCAATTCACAAGTCCGTCTACCGATAGTGAAATAGACAAAATGGAGATATCTATAGATGGTCAAGAAATTGCTTCTTATTGCAAAGAGACTCCTTCCATTGATGAATCTACAGTGATTGATACTATTCCGGACGAAATTAAGGATGTTCTACGTTTAATTAATGAAGCTGAAAAGAAAGTAAATATACGTAATGCTGTACCAGCTTTAAGAAGTGCATTTAATTTAGATATAGAAAAGACTAATCTTAAAGTAAATTTAGGTAATACTACTCTTCAAGATTCTGCTTCTACTACTATTGAAGAAGATGATTATGAAAGATAAAAAATCAAAAGCCACCTGCCTAGTAGGTGGTTTTTTGGTGTCAAATGGGTAACATAATCTTTGTTGACTTTTATGAATATATATGGTATAATTTATTTATTAAAGGCTTTCAGCCAAATAACAGAAAGGACATCATTATGAGCAACAAAACAGTACGGCCACCCCAAGACCCTAGTGAGCTAAGTATAGAAGAAATTCTAGCACAAAATGAAGCTTACGAAAGGAAAATGGTTTGTGTACAGATGATTGCAATGGCTCTTGCAGTGATTATCATGATCTTCTTGATTTTTTCATTCTTCGGCGAAGGATTTAATGAGAATCTTGAAGATAAAACTGCAATTGTTGTGTGGACAGAGGTAAACTGTCGTAGTAAGCCTTCCACAAACTCAAAAATCCTGTGCACTTTCGTCAAGGGGCAAAAAGTTAGTCTCACCGGTAAAACTTATGAATTTTCCGATGGT
>CAYZMV010000009.1:2715-15716 GCA_964479635.1 uncultured Clostridium sp.
GATGGTCCTGACCGGCTCTGGTTTGAAACCTCGTATGGCTGGGTTGTAGCTCAAGCCCTTCAGGTTGTCAACTAGGCAGAAAGTAAGCGCGAATTCAGAATTGGATTCGCGCTTGCTTTATTTTTTTATTCTTCTTCTGGTGCTTCTACTGGACATACCCCTTGGCACGTTCCGCAACTTATGCATACTGTTTGATCTATGATGTATTTATCATCTCCTTGTGAAATGCATTGAACTGGACATTTTTCTGCACACGTTCCACAAGATATACATTTATCTGTTATTTTATATGCCACTTTTATTCCCCTCCTTTTCTTTATTCTACTTGCTTTTGATTAAATTTTTATGTTATAAAATTTCATATCTAATCATTATTCTTTTTATCCATTTCTTCTAATTCTTCTAATTTTTTTAATTCCTTTAAATCTTCTGGATTGTCTACATCTAATGAATCTTCTTCTTTTTCTACATCTTTTATGACTTTTACATCCTTTGCTTCATATTTTTTGAAAAAGCTTTCATCGTCATCTTTCAATTTAACCTTTACTATTTCTTTTAATGTTTCTACTCCGACAAACTTCTCCCTCTCCATCTGCTGTTTTTACTATTGCACCAATTTTGGGTAATCTTGATAATTTTTCTTCATATACATTCTGTTCATATTTCAAGCAACACATTAGTCTGCCACAGTTTCCAGATATTTTTGCAGGATTTAGTGATATGTTTTGCTCTTTTGCCATTTTTATTGAAACTGTTTCAAAATCTCCCAAGAATGAACAACAACATAATTCTCTTCCACATATTCCATTACCGCCGTAGTCTTTTTATTTCATCCCTTACGCCTATTTGCCTTAATTCTATTCTTGTTTTATATATTGCTGCTAAATCTTTTACTAAATCTCTAAAGTCTATTCTTCCTTCTGCTGTAAAAAAGAAAAGTAATTTACTGTTATCAAATTTATATTCAACATCTGTTAAAGTCATACTTAATTTGTGTTCTTTTATTTTTTCTTTGCATATTTGCATAGCCTCTTGCTCTTTTTTCTTATTTTCTTCATATTGTTTTTTATCTTTATTAGTTGCTACCCTTATAATTTTTTTAAGAGGTTTTTCTAATTTTTCATCCGGAATATGTCTATTTGGTATTATGACTTCTCCATATTCTTTGCCCATTGATGTTTCAACTATTACAGCATTTCCTTTTTCTATATTGTTACCATTAGGATCAAAAAAATATATTTTACCTGGTTTTTTAAACCTAACACCTATTATTATTGCCATTAATCTCCTCCCATACTGTTATTAAGAAATTATCTATTGCCATATCAAAATTATTATTTTTATTTAATCTGTCTTTAGTATCTTCAACAATATTCATACATTCTATATATTTAATATTTATCTTTATTTTGTCAAAAAATATTTGATTTATATAACTTAATATATCATTTGCTTCTTCTTTATTTGCAAATATTTCTTCTTTGCTTGATATTAAATCTATTATATCCATATTTTCTATATTGTCAAATATCTTACTTATTTTTGTATATTCATTTTCTTTATCTCTTAAATTGAGTGCTTTATTTATGCTTCCGATCTGCAATTTTAAAGGTTATTTCTGGAATATATGTATATCCATATTCTTTTTTTAGTATATATTCTAATTCTTCATTCGTTAGCTTATTAAATGTTACTTTTATACATCTTGATTTTATTGTTGGTAAAAATAAGTTTTCATTAGAAACAATAAGTATTATCGTAACATATTCTGGTGGTTCTTCTAATGTTTTTAATAAACTGTTTTGTGCCTCTTTTGTCATATATTCACTATCATTTATTATATATACTTTTTTAGTTGATACAACTGGTTTTTCGTAAATTTTTTTTGTGAGTTCTCTTATTTCATCTATTTTAATTGAGTTTGATTCAGGCTCTAATATGCTAAAATCTGGATTGTTATATGTTTTAAATTCTATACACGATTTACATTTATCACACGGTTTTTCTTGTGATAAGCATAGTATTGCTTTTGCAAATTCTTTTGCAAATAATAACTTACCTATTGAATCTTTTCCTACAAACATATAGCTATGTGCAATATTATTTGTATCAATTATATTTTTTAGTAATTCTTTGTTTTTTTCATTTCCAACAATATCTTCAAAAATCATATTTGCTTTACCTATTATTCTACTTTTCCAAATTTACTAAATGGCCAAAATCTAATCCATACTTTACTTTCTATTTTTCTTACTGGTATACATCCAAAGCTTCTGCTGTCTGTACTGTGTGGTCTATTATCTCCCATTACAAATACGTATCCTTCTGGAACTGTAATATTACTAAATGTTCCTCCTTCAGTAATTATTCCTTCTCTTAAGTATGGTTCATCTAATTCTTCATCATTTAAATAAACCTTTCCTTCTTCTATTCGTATGCGGTCTCCTCCAACGCCAATTACTCTTTTTATATAACTTGTTTTAGTAAATTCTAATACATAATAATTAAATTTAGCAAAAATTCCTTTAGGTTTATAATCATAAATTGCTACTGGATTATCCATATCAACTTTAAATGCAGATGGAACTGGATCACTTGGAGCTTCAAATGTTATTATATCTCCTCTTTTATATTCTCCGTGTATAGTTCTTATCCATCTATTAAGTATTAATCTTTGTCCTTCTTCCAATGTATTATACATTGAAGGCTGTTGTACAACCGTTGGAGTTCCTATAAAATACCTAAATAATAATGCTAATACTATTGCAATTATAATACAATATATCCATTCTAATATATTTTTTACCTTAGGGCTTATATTTATTTTCAATATTATTCCTTCTTTCGAAATTAACGTATGTTAGTTATTATACATCAATATTTTATATATTTCAATTATTTTAATTAGATAAATTGTGTACATTTATTTCGTTGGTATTGTTATAACGACTTCTGTTCCTTCGTGTACTTTACTTTTTATATCAATTCTTCCACCATTTTTATCTAATATTTCTTTAGCGATTGAAAGTCCGAAGTCCTGTTCCTCCCATAGCTCTAGTTCTTGCTTTATCTACTCTATAAAATCTTTCAAAAATTCTTGTTAAGTCTTTTTCTGGGATTCCTATTCCATTGTCAATAACTTTTATATATGCATCATTATAAACAAATCCTACATATATTTTTATTGTTCCACCTTCGCCTGTATATTTAATGCTATTTGTTAATATGTTTAATATAACTCTTTCTATTCCGTCTTTATTTGCATATACTTTTGGAACATCTGCAGTAACAAAGCATTCAACTTTTAGTTTCTTCTTGTCCATTTCTATTTGTAAATTTTCTTGACATTGTTTTACAAGCTTACCTAAATCAAATTTTGTTTTTTCCCATTTATTATTATCATTATCGAATTTAGATAATGTTAATAAATCATTAACAAGCTTTGTCATCCTTACTGCTTCAGATGATATTACATTCAAAAATTTTTCTTGTAAATCTTTATCATATTCAGTATTTGCAAGTGTTTCTGCATATCCTAATATCGAAGTTAGCGGAGTTTTTAATTCGTGTGATACATCCGCAACAAATTCTTTTCTCATATTGTCTAGTCGAACGTGTTCTGTAATATCTTGTATTACTACCATTACACCGGCTGGTCTGTCATTTTCATCTTTAAAAGAAGCAAAAAATAAATTTAAATATGTGTCTTCAATATTTACTTTTTGTTCAGTAGTTGTCCAATTTTCTAAATATATGACTTTTTCCATATTAATATCTAATTTTAATTTTTTAAAAATTTTGTCAAATGTATTATCTTTAGGAGTTATTCTTAAAAGTTTACTTGCTGCTGGATTTATATGTATAATGCTTCCATCCATATTAAATGCAATAATTCCATCCGTCATATGTAGCAAAATTGTTTCTATTTGTTTTTTTTGCCTTGTTACCTCATTTAAATTTTCTCTAAGTCCATATGTCATCATATTGAAAGCACCTGCTATGTCTCCAATTTCAGTTTTAGATGTTGCATCTTGCAAGTATTTAATTTCTCCTTCTACATCTTCTCCATCTGCTATTTTTTTTGCACTAGTTATTAACTTGTTTAATGGACGTATGATTGTTTTAGATTCAAATAGAATGATAAATGCACAAATTAATATATATGATACAGTTATAATTGAAAAAACTATATTTCCCCTCTGTATAGCTTGTTGAAACAATTCAGTATTTGGCTCTAAATTCATTATTTGGTTGATATATATATATCCGTGGAATTACGAACATTATAATTGTTAATAAAATTATTATTAATACTATTTTTATTTGGACACTTTTAAACATATTTACCTCACATAAAAAAGATGTTAGAAATTAGAAGTTAAAGATTAGATAAAAGCCGTGCTTCATAGGAATTTACCTAAAATTCTTTCGCAGTCCCCTTTTGTTTAACAGCAAAAGAGGGACAGTCCCTAGAATTTCCCTCACTCAAATTATATTTTATTCATTTTTCAATTTTTTTATATAATATCCTACACCTCTTTTTGTCATAATAATTTTAGGATTTGCAGAATCTTTTTCTATTTTCCCTCTTATTCTTCTAACAGTAACATCAACAGTTCTAATATCTCCATAATATTCATATCCCCAAACTTTTTCAAGTAATACTTCTCTTGTAATTACTTGTCCTGCTTGGCTTGCTAAAAATTTTAAAACCTCAAATTCTCTTAAAGTCAAATCTATTGCACGTCCATTAACTCTTGCTTCAAATTTGTCTAAATCTAACTCTAATGGTCCTATTACAATTTTTTTCGATTTAACATCCTCTCCATTGTTATTTGCATTTTCTTTCATTTCTGATTTTCTTAAATTTGCCTTAATTCTTGCCATTAGTTCTCTTACACTAAAAGGTTTTGTAATATAATCGTCTGCCCCTAGCTCTAATCCTAAAATTTTATCTATTTCTTCATCCTTTGCTGTAAGCATAAGTATTGGAACATTTAATGAAGCCCTAATTTTTTTACAAACTGTTAATCCATCCATTTTAGGAAGCATTATATCAAGTAAAATCAAGTCTGGTTTTTTTGTAGTCGCTATTTCTACTGCAGTTATGCCGTCATTTGCCTCTAACGTATTATACCCTTCTTTTTCAAGATTGTAGACTAAAATGTCTACTATAGGTTTTTCATCATCTACAATTAATATAGTCTTCTTTTTATATTCCATTTTTTCCACAAAAGTCCCACCTTCCTCATTTACGACTTTTATTACCTTACTTATATCATATTACAACATTTTAAACAAGTTTTTTTTACAAATTTATTACAAAATTTACAAAATTATTACAGAATTATTTCTATTTCGTTTATTGTACCATTATCTTCTAACTTTATTTGTTTTTCTTTTATCCTTTTGCCATTAAAATAGAATTTTTGATTTTCTCCTGTGCATTTTCCTTGCGGATTTTTTACATTGATATTATATATATTTGTTTTATATCTATACTTTATGCTATAACTTTTCCATTTACTAGAAATGCACGGATCTATTTTAAGCATCCCCGCTTCTACTTTTAAGCCTAATATATCTTCTAATCCTGCCTTGCAAAACCAACTACTTGATCCTGTATACCAAGTCCAACCTCCTCTGCCGACTAAATTATTTGCTCCGTAAATATCTGCAGAAATTACATACGGTTCTACTTTATATTTTTTTACTGCTTCCTTTGTTCTTGTGTGTTCAATGGGATTTACCATTTTATAATATTCTACTGCCTTATCACCAAATCCCAGTTTTGCAAAAGCAATAATTGCCCACATTGCAGCGTGTGTGTATTGTCCTCCATTTTCTCTTACCCCCGGAAGATATGCTTTTATATAACCTGGTTCTAATTTTGTTTTATTAAATGGTGGATCAAGTAATTTTATAATTCCATTTTCGGTATCTATTAAATGATTTTCTAAGCTTTCCATTGATATATATTTTTTGTCATTATCTGCTCCATTTGATATTACTCCCCAACTTTGTGAAATACTATCTATCCTACATTCTTCATTTTCAATACTTCCGAAGTGGCTGTCCGATTGTCCATATATGCTCTTTTAAACCATCTTCCATCCCATCCTGCAGTATTTAAAGCCTTTTTTAATGCCTCCTTTTTTTCTTTGTATATATTTGCTCTTTCAATATCGTTTCGCATTTCACATATTGGTATAAATTTTTCTAATATATCATAAATAAAAAATCCAAGCCATACACTCTCACCCTTTTTCTTATTTCCTACCGTATTTAATCCATCATTCCAGTCTCCTGAACCTATTTTGGGAAGTCCATTTTCTCCAAAATTTAAGCTTCTATCAATCGCACGCACACAATGACTATATACATTTTCTTTTATATTTGATTCTAAATATTCATCATATCTTTCATCAACCCCATCTGGAAGTTCTTCCCCTGCTACATAGCTTTCTTCTATATCTAAAATGCTATAATCATTCGTATAATTTATATATTCATACACTACATAACAAAGCCACAATAAGTCATCTGAGAATCTTGTTCTTATTCCTCTGTTGGTTTCTTCGTGCCACCAATGTTCAACATCTCCCTCTATAAATTGATGTCTGCAACTAATTAAAATTTGCTTTTTCATAAATTCTATATCAGTATATTTTAATCCTATGCAATCTTGAAGTTGATCTCTAAAACCTATTGCTCCTCCTGATTGATAATATCCGCTTCTTGCCCACAGTCTTGATGTAATAGTTTGATATTTTGCAAAACTATTTATGATGATATTTAATGACTCTAATGGTGTATTTACTTGCACTCTATTCAATAACTCATACCAAAAGGCTTTTACATTGTTTAACTCCTGCACACAATTAGATACTTCTGAATATTTATATGACAAATCTTTTGCAGAAAGCAATGAATCTTCTTCACCAAATTGCAATATTATTTCCTTTTCCTCAAAACTTTCTAATTCTATTTCCATTTCTATTGCAATACACGAATTTTCTCCATATCCCGAAGAATTATTTAATGTTACTTTATCTAATGCCTCTGGATCTGCTAAGCTTCCATCACCTATAAAAAAGTTCTTACTTCCTGTATATGACTTTATATTTTGATTGCTTGACACAAATGCTATTGTTTCTTTAAAAATATCTTTATATAAATTTCTTGCAATAATTAAATTATTATCCTTTTTTACCTCAATATATCCATTTGTTTTTATTTCATCTTCTCCAAGCACCGGCTTTATATAATATACTAGCTTTAAGTTTCTTCTATTTGGCTCTAAATTTTTTAATTTCAATATATTTATTTTTATATTGTCTTTTCTTGGAACAAAAATATTTAGTTCTTGAGCAATATTATTCTGAGTAGATTTAAATTTTACAAATCCCAATCCATAAGTTATATAACTTTCTTTTGATTCACTATTAATATTATCTGATAATGACCATTTTTTACCCGTTTTATAATCTTTAAGATATATAATCTCTGAAGGCAAATCCATTACAGGATTATTATTCCAAGCTGATAATCTATTTAATCTACTATTTTGATGCCAAGTAAATCCTCCTAAATTTTGAGTTACTATTGTACCAAATGTTTCATTTGCAAGTACAATGCTCCAAACTGTAGGAAGTTTATTCTCTTTATCTAATTTTATTGTATATTCTAAACCGATTTTCAGAAAATCCGCCATATTCATTGTAATATTTTAAATTGTTCATATCTATATTTTGATTACCGCTTATTTCTTCTTGCATAACACATTCTGGTTTTGCATCTACTCCTATATTTTTAGCATCCTTTAAATATTCCTCTTCTAAATCATCTAATACGGTTTTTATATCTCCATTTTTTGCATTGATAATTACATTTGCCCTAAATTCTAATAAATCTATATCTTCTTTTTTAATATGATTCGTATTGATGATAAATATTCCACCCGGTTGATTTTTTAAATATTCCATCTGTCGATTTAATAATGCATTTTCTATTTCATAATTTACATACTGTTCATACGAATTTGCCTCATTATTTAAAATTACTAAATCAATTTTTATATTTTTGCTCCTAAAAAATTCATCTGCTCTTAGCATATCTTTTACTATATGCATATCATTTAAGTCTTCTATTTTTAATAAAATGATTGGCAAATCGCCAGATATTCCATACTTCCATAAACTACTTTGAGAATAAATTTTTTTAGGCAAATCTTTTAATAATAGTTTTTTTAACGGGTTATTAAAAATTGTATATGATAATAGCTTTTGATATTTTTCTATATCTGTTCCCTTTAGACCGAGATATATAGTCTCTGCTTCAACTTTTGCTCTTGCAAGTTCAAAAGTTTTTGTAATTATATTACTATTTCTGTATTTTTGTAATAATTCTAAAACTACATCTTTTTCATTTGAAATACAAATTATTAAATCAATTATAATTTTTTCACCCGGCATTATTTTTACTGTTCTTTTCATTGCCAGAGCAGGATCGGTTACAAGTCCTACATTTTGAGAATATGGTTTTGAATCTCTTACCATTTCAGGAATTAAATTTTGTTTTTTCCCTAAAAATTTCTCTTTATCTATTTCTATTTCAAATTCTCCAATGGTTTCAGTTTCTGTATATAATGATGTTCCTAAATATATATCCTTTTCGTTTTCTCCTCTTTTTTTCCTTTTTATTATTACATCATTATTTTCCGATTTCTCAAATGTTAAAAATAGATTATTAAATGCCATATGTGCATAATCTTGTGCAGGTCCGAGATAGCACAGGTTCGAAATAATTTGTTATTTCTAATGTTCTTTCTTGCATACCATTATTCTTTATTTCTAGCCTTCTTATTTCTACTGGATCATCTGGTGAAACTATTATTTTTGTAGTGGTTTCTATATCTGCATCTGTTCTTACAAATTTACTTCTCTCTGGTGCAAATGCTATTGTATATTTATCTCCTGCATTTTCTTTGCTTATTGGTGTGTTTACCCAAATTCTTTTGCTTTGTACATCTTTAATAAAAAATAGTATTCCTTGTTTATAGTCTGCCGTTTCTTTAAATCTATTTATTAGTATTCCATTGTATTTACTAAATCCTTCCCCATTTTCTTTTGTACATACTGTATAACTTCCATTTGATATAACATTCGCTCTATTTAAATTATTATTTATTTTTGTATACGCCAGTTCCATATAGTTTTGATAATCTTTTGGTTTTACCTTTTCTATCTTTTCTTTTTTCTCCTTTGTGATAATTGCATTTTCTGGTGTTCTTTCTTGAAGTAGTATATCTACCGCCTCAATTTCAGGATTTGCCATAAATCTTTTTACAAATATATTATCGTTTATAAAGTTATTTATTGACAACAAACTTAATGCTTGATGATGAGCCATATATGTTTTTACAACTTCATATTTTTTTCCATATTTTAGTCTGGAAATTGTGTAATCTATAGATTCATAAAATCCATATTTATCACATATATTTTCTTTTTCTAACCTCTTTAAATTTTCTATTGCTTGTTTTGGAACGTAATTTAAACTTAAAAAAACGGAATATGGTGCCAATACCATATCATCTTCCAAGCCTCGTTTTAAGCCAAGCCAAGGCACTCCAAATGATTTATATTGATAATTATTATTAAAGTCTTTTAAATTAAAGGCAGATTCAGATATTCCCCAAGGTATGCCCAATTTTTTTGCATATTCCATTTGACTCATTATTAAAAATTTACACGATTCATCTAAAAGGCTTGATTCATATTGTTTAATATTGATATTAGGCATTAAATATTCAAATGCAGTTCCAGACCACGATATTAATCCTTTGTATTTATTAAGGCTGGTTAAAATTCTGCTTAAGCAACTCCAGTGCTTAACCGGAACATCTTTTTTAGCTATTGCAATTAAACTAGTTTGTCTTGCTTCTGAAGCAAGTAAGTCATAATATGAGTTTGTAAGACTGTTTTTTTCTACATCAAACCCAATAGAAAACAATCTTTTTTTTGGGTCATATAAAACACTAAAATCTGTATTATTTATTATGTCATCTATTATTTTAATAAGATTTTCATAATGATTTAGAGAAAGCAAATTTGTTTCTTGCATATTTTTGTGTTGATTTTTAGTAGAAATTTCTACAAGAAATTGCTTTGTAGTGTATAAATAGCCAATAAAGTTTCCATTATCTACTGTTGAAATATATCGTGGCATCAATGGTTCTAAGGTTTTTGTATTATACCAATTATACAAATGACCATTCCATTTTTGCAATTTCATAATTGTTCCTAGCATTTTATCTAATAAGTCTATTGCATCCTCTAATTTTATATATTTCAAGTCATAGGCTGAAATAACCGAAAGCATACCTAACCCAATATTAGTTGGCGATGTTCTTGTTGCTATCTTATTTTTTCTTCCTTCTTGGTAATTATCTGGTGGCAAATAATTATTCTCTTCATTAATATATTCTTTAAAATATTGCCACGTTTTTTTGCCTATATCTAAAACATATTTTCTATCTTCTTTACTTACTTTATCTACTGGTTTTATATGTTTAATATCTCTGCTTATATACCACGCAAAGATTGGTGCAAGTCCCCAAAAGGTTCCCATTATTATGGCTAATGGCTGTTTTGCAAATATACCAAATACTAAAAATAAAATACCAAACACTACATTTGCACTCATCAATTTATAATATGAAATCAAATCTGTTTTAGCCTGTTTTTCTGCCTCTTCTGCTGTAAGCCATTCAAGTAAATTCATTTTGCTTATTTTCATTCTATATATCGTTTTTACAATAGAGGTTAAATGTATATATGCTTTATGTGGTAAAAAAGATATTTCTAATATTCCACGCAATATACTTGCTTTTATTGAACTTATATTTTTAGATATACTTTTGTGTGCATAAATAAATCTAGAGTCTTTTCCCTTTTTAAATACAATATAGTTTATAATATCAAGTATTGATGGGAAAATATATGAGGTTACTAATATATTTACTATTCCCCATATCTTTATATCTGTAAATACTTTTAATAATATCGATAATATCAATCCAAAAGAAACTGAAATTGGAATAAGACTTCTTCTCAAATTGTCTAATATCTTAAATTTGGAAAGTATATTTAAAGGGTTTGTTTTTCTTTCTCCATTTTTTATTTTTATTTTATTTCTAAGCCAATTTAAAAGTTGCCAATCTCCTCTAATCCATCTACTCAATCTCAATACATAACTATTATATTTACTAGGAACATCATCTAAAAGTAAAATATCTGTAACTAGCGCACATCTTAGGTAATTTCCTTCTAATAAATCGTGGCTAAGTACTGTATTCTCGGGAATTTCATTATATAAAATTTTATGAAACATCTCTAAATCATATATTCCCTTGCCAGTAAATATACCTTCATAAAAATTATCTTGATATATATCTGATATAGCATTTGTATATGAATCTGTTCCGCCATTTCCTGCATATATTTTTGTAAATAAACTCTTTCTACTAGCCTCTAAATTTGTGCCTATTCTAGTCTGCATTATTCCATATCCATCTATTACAATATTTTTATTTTCATCCAATATAGGTTCATTTAAAATATGTGCCATTGCTCCAATTAATTCTAATCCTGTTTCTAAACTTAAATTTGTGTCAGAGTCTAATGTTATAACATATTTAATTTTATTAGATGTGACAGGTGAGTTGCAAGAGGGGGCATTGCTATTGTTTTGTTCTATTGAATTTGCAATCGTGTTTATTCTAAATTTGTTTACTCCATCTACTAAAAATTCATTAAACTGACATAGCAATCCTCTTTTTCTTTCCCAACCTAAATAACATTTTTCACTAGGATTCCATATTCTCTTTCTATATACAAAATTAAACCTTGGATAAATCATATCAAAGCTTGAAGGATATTTTTTATTCAATTTTTCCGTCTCTTCTAATCCCGCTTTTATTACTTCATCATCAAAATCTTCATTTTCATTTTTGCTAGATGTACAATCTCCAAGAAGAGCAAAATACAAATTGTCGCTTTTATTTGCTAAATAATATACCTCTAGCTTTCTCATAAGATCTTTTACCTTTTCTTTTGAATTTACAATAGTAGGTATTACCACAAATGTTGCATATTCCTTTGGTACTCCATTATGAAAATCCATTTTAGGTATTAAAGTAGGTTTTACATTTTTATTTAATACATAATTTATAAATTGTTGTACAATTTCAGATATAGGTATATATAAAGTTAATACAATAATTATTGATGCAAAAATATTCTTGTTTTTATAGTAAATATAACCACCAATTAGTATAGATAAGATAGTCGTTATGCTATAAATTAAAAAAATATATCTTTTTGCTTTATTCATATTTGATACATATCTTTTGTTTTTTATACCTAAAGCATTTAACAACTTAGCTCGTCCATCTGATATTAAATAGTATCCAATATGTGTTTTCTTTCTATTTTTTTTGCCTTCTTCTCCTATATGCGTATTACTTAGCTCCACTGCTTTTTTTGCAATATACAATTCTGATATTTTTGTTTTTTCAGAAATTTGTTTTATTTCATTTCTATAATATTCTTTTGTTTTATAATCCATTTTTGCATAAACACCTGCAGGATCTTTTTTTAATATATCTTCTACACCGTTTATTTCTTCAAATAAGTTTAAAAAGTTGACTCTTAATATTTCTTTTAAACTTATTATGCTGTTACCAAGTGATACTTTTGAAATAGCTATATCGTAGTGTTCTTTTTGTATAACCTCAGAAATTGTCATACCCATTTTATTTACTTGTTCTTCTAATATTTCTAAATATGGTATTCCCTGTTTTCCATATCTTTTTAATTTATATGACATATATTCTATAAATGAATATCTCATTTCACTATATATATTGCGATTTTTATTTTCTCTTTTTACATTGTTAAATATTAAATTTTTATTAGACTTTCTTTCTACCAATCTTT
>CAYZMV010000009.1:15726-17283 GCA_964479635.1 uncultured Clostridium sp.
TTTTAATTTATATGACATATATTCTATAAATGAATATCTCATTTCACTATATATTTTATTTTGTTTTTTTACATTTTTAAATATTAAATTTTTATTAGGTTTTCTTTCTACTAATCTTTCTATAATATTTTCAACTTTATATTTTTGCATTTGTGTTATATAAATTTTTTCACATATATTTCTTATATTTTCTATTAATGCAATCTCCAAAAAAATCCATAAATTCCATATTTCTTCCATACTTAGTAATTTTCGTTTTTGATATGCCCCTATAGCTAAAGTAAGTATTTCATCATTTACTTTATTATCCGTATATGCTACTATTTCTGATGCTAAGACATAATCTCTTGCAAATCCTTTATACATACCTTCAGCAATTCCCGGAAAATTTTTATATTTTTTTAGAGTCATTTCTGATACCACTGTTTTATAAGTTTCTTCTATAATATAAAAATTATCTAAAAGCCATTCTCCTGCTGGATGTATATCTATTTTTAGTTTTAAATGCTCAGTTAATAACTCATAAGTTTTTTCTATAAATTTAAAATTATCCTGCAATCTTGGTATGGGATATGTTAACTTTTGTGAAGTATTTTTAATTTCATTATTACTTGCAATTTTCTCCATATAGTTTTGTAGCTGATAATTATCTAATACTGTTCCCTTTATATTTAAGTATTTGTATTTATTTTTACTCAAAATCTTCCACCTCTTAAAATATGTATTTTGTACATATTTTTGCCAGTTTTGAGATTTTTTATACAGTAGTTTATATTATAAAAAGAACTCGTATATTTCTATATGAGTTCTTTTTACAATTTTATAATTTATGTTCGTTTTATCTAGTTTCTTCTTCTTTAGGGTCAAGGTCAGATTCTTCTTCATCTTTTTCAGATTCAGATTTTTCCCCTTGAGTTTGTGTTCCAAATCTCTTTTGAAATTCTTCAGACACTCTTCTTTGATCTTCTTCCGAAATACCTCCATCAATATCTTTTAAGAATGGTTGCCTTTCTTCTCCAGCTTTATTTATTACAGTCTGAAAATCTTCATCAGCCTTAGTTTTTCTTTCTGCTCTCCAATTTTTAAATTGCTGTATTTTGCTTTTGAAGAAATTTGATATTGAGCTAAATATACCTGGATTCTCTTTAGCTAAACCAGTTTCTACTGTAGCTAAATCAGTTTTTAAATCTTCATGTATTTCTTGTACATTATCTATATATATTATTGTATTCCTTCTATAAGCATCGTCTAAAGCTTTTATTTCTCTTTCTATTGCTTGCTGTCTTTCTCTAATCATTTTTAATCGGTGTTCTAACACTCTTAGTTGTTGATTATCTATATCCTTCAACTCTCCTTTGTATTTTCCGTCTTTGCTTTCTTCTTGCTCTATTGATGATGGTTTGCTATGAGTATTTTCGTCTTTGCTTTTTACCTCTTTGCTTCCTTCTTGCCCTATTGGTGATACTGCGCTATGAGCATTTTCTTCTTTGCTTTCTTCTTGCTCTATTGGTGATGATTCGCTATGAGCACTTTCGTCTTTGCTTTCTTCTTGCTCTA
>CAYZMV010000010.1:0-16139 GCA_964479635.1 uncultured Clostridium sp.
CAACAGGTGTTGAACATAGATTTTGAAGAATTAAATGAGTTATATGCAAAAACATTTGAAGATTCATATATAGATTTAGAAGGAATACAACCTATAACAGCTGTAAACCCAGATAAATTGAGCAAAGAAATGATTAATAAGTATGAAAAAATAGGTATAGACATTATAAAAAATAATAAATTTGCAGTAAGTACAATGGCAGGTGGGCAAGGTACAAGGCTCGGTTATGCAGGGGCTAAGGGCACATATAAAATGAAATTAAAAAATGGGGATAAATATTTATTTGAAATTATTGTAGATACTTTGATAAGGGCAAATAATGAATATGGTGTAATTATACCTTGGTATATAATGACAAGTAAAGAGAACAATGATGATACAGTGGAATTTTTAGAATCCAATAAATATTTTGGATATTCAAAAGAATTTGTATATATTTTTGAACAAGAAGAAATGCCTTTATTAGATGAACAGGGAAAATTATTAATAGGTAAAAATGGACTTATAAAAGAGGCATCAAACGGTAATGGCGGAATTTTCCATTCAATGCTTAAAAAAGCTGTAATAGCTGATATGGAAAAAAGAGGCATTGAATGGATATTTATTGGTTCCGTAGATAATATTTTATTAAAATATGTGGATACGTTATTATTAGGTTTAACAGTAAGTAAGGGTACTCAAATAGGAACTAAAACTGTATTAAAAAGAAGTCCTGATGAAAAAGTAGGAGTATTATGCAAAAAAAATAACAGAGTAAGAGTAATAGAATATACCGAATTGCCAAAAAATATGGCTAGTAAAAAAAATGAAAATGGAGAATTAGTTTTTGGAGAATCACATATAATGTGTAATTTATTTAATATAAATGCCATAAAAAGATTGAGCACTAAAGAATTAGAATATCACATAGCAGTAAAGAAAAGTAGTTATTTAAATGAAAAAGGTGAGTTAATAGAACCTAAAAAAGAAAATGCATATAAATTTGAAGAATTTATTTTTGACAGTTTCAAAGCTTTTGATGATATTGCAATACTTCGAGGGAAAAGGGAAGAGGATTTTGCACCTGTAAAAAATATTACCGGAGAAGATAGTCCTGAAACTGCAAAAAAACTTTATGAAAACTATTGGAAAAATAGATAAAATATGATATTATAGTAATTGTGAAAATTGGTTTTCATATTGTAAGGAGGAACATTAATGGACAGAAATCGAACTAGGGGAAGAAGATTTGATAGAGATAATCCAAAACTAAATTTAAAAAAAGTTTTCGGTGTAATCATAGCTATAGCAGTTATAATTATGGTTATAATATCAATCATTAATATAGTAAAAAATAGTAATCAAAAAATCGAAGCAAAAAGTTACACATATTATACAGCTTATGAAAATGGTAAATTTGGTGTAATAAATAATGATGGAGAAATAGTTGTTGACTTGTTATATGATGAAATAATTTCAATACCAAATAATACGAAACCTATATTTATTTGTACATATAACGTTGATGATGAAAAAGGAACATATGAAACAAAGGCTATTAATGAAAAAAATGAAGAAATTTTTACTGAATATGATAAAATTGAGGTAATAGATAATGTTGATTCAAAACAAAATATTTGGTATGAAGATAACGTTTTAAGAGTAAGCAAAAATGGAAAATATGGAATTATAGATTTTGAAGGTAAAGAAATTTGTGCCTGTGAATATGACGAAATATCTGCATTAAAAAGCATTAAAAATAATTTTATAGTTAAAAAAGATGATAAAGTTGGGCTAGTAAATGAAAAGGGACAAACAATTATAAATGCTGAATACAAAGACATACTTACACTAAAAGAAGGATATAAAGATGAATATATAATTGTTAATGCAGATAATAAACAAGGCATAATAAGTACAACAGGAACAATTTTGATAGAGCCAATATATGAGCAAGTAAAATATTTAGGAAGCACTAATCTATTTGCAGTAAAGCAAGATAATATATGGAAACTGATGGATACACAAGAAAATAAAATAATAATAGATAGTGGATATGAAGATTTTATAGAAACAAAAGCTGATAATATAGTAGTAAAAAAAGATGGTAAATATGGATTAATAACTAAAGTAAATGAGCAAAAAATGGAACCACAATATGAGGATTTAAAATTTGCATTTTCAATATATTATATAGCAAAAAAAGATGGTAAATATGGTATCATAAATTTAGAAAATGAAGTTATAATACCATTTGAATATCAAAATATGATATATGTTGAAAGTGGTGGATTTATTCAAGCAGATAAAACTGACACAGAAACAGTTATTTTTGATAACAACTTAGGACAAAAAGTTACAGGAATAGTATCAGAAATAAACATAGAAAAAGGATTTATAAAAGTGTATACAAACAATGAATATAAATATTATAACTTTAAACTAGAAGAAAAAAATCCAGCAGATTTATTAACTTCAAACACATTATTTTTAAGTAAAAAAGATGAGAAATACGGATATGTAGACAAATCTGGTAAATTAGTGGTAGATTATATTTATGAAGATGGAACAGAGCAAAATTCAAATGGATTTTCAGCAGTAAAAAAAGACGGAGTATGGGGAAGTATAAATAAAGTTGGAGCAATATCTTGTGAGCCATCAGTTAATTTAGATAATAGTATATATGTTGACTTTATAGGAACGTGGCACTTAAGCGATAGCGGATTATACTATGAAAAATAAATTGTAATTTATATAATTAAACAAAAGAAGGTAAAATAATGGAATTAAAGGTAAAATATCAATATACATATTTTATAAAACCATTTTTAATTAAAGAAAATAAATATGAAAAATATTTGCTTAGTTTATTGAACAATAAAAACTGCACATTAAAAATATTTGAAAAAGAAAGAGATCTTAATTTATATTCCTATTTTATGCAAAATATAAGAGAATATTTTTTCCCAACATTTTCATTTAATAGAGAAGAAATAAATAATTTAAACAGACTAAGTAACAAAATGAAAGCAATGATGTTATCTAAGTACCATTGTAATATTTTTGAATATAACTTTGATAATAGAATACAAGGGAAAATCAGTGATAATAAAGGTATATTTTTTAATATTGATAAAATTGAAATAATATGTTTTGATACAGGAGAAGCATTTTTCATTATAAAAACTAACATAGAAAATAGCAATAAATTTTCAGATGTATTAAATTTTAATTATAGGTTTAGAGAAGTAAATTCTGGTTATTCAAAATTAAAAAATTTTACAAATATAAAAATACAAACAGACAAATTTAGTAGTATGAACGAACTTTCTGAGTTCATAAACAAAATAATAGGAGTAAATAACAATACTTTACAATTAAAAGATATAGACTTATATAATAAAAGATTTTTTGTATATACATATACGTGCATAGATCAAGATAACTGGAATGAGGAAGATGACTTTAAAAATTTAGAAACTGAATTTTTAAAATATAGCAATGTAGTATCTAGTAGCAATACTTTAAACTATTCTACAAATGAATTTGATAAAGAAATACAAATGATAGAACAATTTAAATATTCAAGATTTGGTTTTACAAAGAGAAGTGCAAGTCTAATGACATCTAGTATAGATATAAGTAATTATACTAAATTGTTGTTTGATTATGAAAACGAATATTTATATACATTAATAATAAGTTTATATCAAAGAATTTATTTAAAAAGAATAGAGAATGAATTTAAAAGCAAAAAAAATATTAATGATATTAGAAATAAATTTACTAAATTTACAAAAGAAATATGGGTAAATGAAATTACAAATTCATCAGTTGGAACGGTTTTCTATAATAAATGGAAAGAAATTTTTGAACTACAAGAGATATATGATGCAATAAAAAGTAAATATGATTTAATATATAAAGAGCTTAATATAGAAAAAAGTAGTAAGATAAATACAATTATAGTAGTAGCATTAGCAGTATCGTTATTATTAAATATAGTAAATTTTATTGTTATATTAAGTTTAAAATGACTGTTTAATTTAATGGAGGACAATATGAAAGTGCTTTGTGGAACAGACATAATAGAAATAAGCAGAATAAAGGAATCTATTGAAAGATTAGGAAATGACTTTATAAATATGATATTCACACCTAATGAAATAAAATATTGTGAAAGCAAAAAAAATTCAAAATATTATCATTATGCAGGTAGATTTGCAGCAAAAGAGGCAATTTTTAAGGCTGTATCTTCATTACTAAAAGATAAATTTGATATATCGTGGCATAATGCTGAAGTTATTAATGATGAAAACGGTAATCCCAAGGTAAATTTTATAGATATAAAATTTGATAAAATAGCAGATATAGACATTTCAATATCACATTGCAAGGAATATGCTGTTGCAACAGTAGTAATAGTAAAAGAATAGGGGTAAATATGGAATTTTTTGATTCACACGCACATTATAATGATGAAAAATTTGATGAAGATAGAAATGAATTGATAAAAAATATATACAGCGAAGGAATTACAAAGATAATAAATGCAGGTTATAGTTTAGAATCCTCGAAAAAAGCATTGCAAACAGCTGACAACTATAATTTTATGTATACAACAGTAGGAATTTCACCAAATGATATAGAAGATTTTAAAAAAGAAGATTTAATTGAAATAGAAAATTTAGCAAAAAATAAAAAGGTAGTAGCAATGGGCGAAA
Source organism: uncultured Clostridium sp. (assembly GCA_964479635.1). Classification (GTDB taxonomy): domain Bacteria; phylum Bacillota; class Clostridia; order TANB77; family CAG-508; genus CAG-452. The sequence continues at coordinate 4,704 of CAYZMV010000010.1, forward strand.
TTGGATTGGATTATCATTGGAATACGGAAAATAAAGAATTGCAAAAGAATATATTCATTTCACAAATAGAAATGGCAAATAAATTAGAACTTCCAATAGTAATTCATACAAGGGAAGCAATTTATGATACATTAGATATTCTAAAAAATAAAATACAAAGTTTGAAAAAGGGCGTCTTTCATTGTTGCCCATTAAATATAGATTTAGTAAGAGAGGGATTAAAACTGGGATATTATATATCATTTGCAGGTCCAATAACATTTAAAAATTCAAAAAATGCAGATGAAATTATAAAGATGGTGCCATTGGATAAAATGTTAATAGAAACAGATTCTCCATATCTTTGTCCAGAACCATTAAGAGGAAAAAGAAACGACTCAAGGAATCTAAAATACATAGCACAAAAAATAGCAGATGTGAAAGGAATAACCATTGAAGATGTTTCAAAAATAACATATAATAATGCAAATAAAATATTTAACTGCTAAAAAATAAAAAGGATTTTGAATAATTTTCAAAATCCTTTTTTATTAATTAGTTATTAAAATCAACTTTAATATTTTTTCTTGCTTCGTCACTTTCAGCTTTAAACAATTCTTCAGGTTTGAAACCAAACATTGAAGCAATTATGTTAGAAGGGAAAACTTCTAATTTTGTGTTATACATTGTAACACTGTCATTATAAAATTGTCTTGAAAAAGATATTTTATTTTCTGTATTTTGTAATTCTTCTTGTAATTCAGAAAAGTTTTGACTAGATTTTAAATCTGGATAATTTTCAGAAACTGCCATAATTGTTTTTAAAGCACCAGATAATGCATTGTCAAGTTCAGCCTTTTCTGCTACTGTTGAAGCATTAGCCCAAGATGTTCTAAGTTCAGTAACTTTTGTTAAAACGTCGCTTTCGTGTTTCATATAACCCTTTACTGTTTCAATTAAATTTGGTATTAAATCAAATCTCCTTTGTAATTGAACGTCAATTTGACTCCACGAGTTTTTTACTTTTTGTCTTAATCTAACTAAACTATTATATAAGCCAATGATGAATATAATTACCAATACAATAATTACTACTATTGCTATCCACATAATAAACCTCCTATAAGATAATAATTTAACATACTTATTATAACACACTAAAAAAAACATATCAATAAATAAAAAAAATAATAAAAAAAATAAAAAAATTTTTATTTTTTTATGCAAAATATAATATGCATATTTTGGTACAAGCTGCATATAATAGAGTAAGAAGGCATTTTAAGAATATTATTCCAAATTTGACAAAAATTTCAAAGGATAGTATAATATACAAGTGTAACTAAGGAGGAAATATGAGTAAAATAAAAAAGACATCTATATCTTACAAAAAAGTAATAGCAATAAGTGTAATTTTTATATTAATTCTAGGGATATCTGTAATAGCAGGTAATGTAAAACTGAATAATGTTAAAATTAAATTTTCAAATAATTATGAAATTACAGTATTAACATCAAAAACAAAGATATCTGAAATATTAGAAGAAAATCATATAATGTTATCATCGGATGAAGTAGTAGTACCAAGTATGGACGAAGAAATAACAAATACAAATACAATAGTAATTGCAAAAGTAGGCGAAGAACCTGCTAAAATTGCTGAAATAACAGATGAAGAATTAGATAATAATATAGAAGAGATTGCTAAAAATTATACAAATATTATAGAAAAAATTATAACAGTTGAAGAAGAAATACCATTTGAAACAATAACAAAAGATGTATCTAATGGAAGTGATAGAACAAACAAAGTAATACAAGCAGGGGAAAATGGTATTAGAGAAGTAACATATAAAGTAAAGTATAAAGATGGCATAGAAATTGAAAGAATTGAGTTATCATCAAAAATAATTAAAGAACCAGTAAATAAAATAGTTCAAATTCAAACAAAAGTAACATCAAGGTCAGGATCAAGAGGGAAAACTGTTACAACAGCATCTTCTGGATTATATAAAGTAACAGCATATTGCCCTTGTGCTAAGTGTTGCGGTAAAACCAATGGAATAACTGCTTCTGGTAGAAAAGCAACGGCCAATCATACAGTTGCTGCACCAAGTACATTTGCATTTGGAACTCAAATTGTAATAAATGGTAAAACATATACAGTAGAAGATAGAGGTGGAGCAATACAAGGTAATAGAATAGACGTATTTGTTAATACACATTCGGAGGCACTGGCTTGGGGAGTAAGATATGTAAATGTAGAAGTGTTAAATTAGAATTTGAAATTAGAAACTAAACTTTAGTTTCTAATTTTTTTGCCAAGGATTGTAAAAATTTAATATATATGATATAAATTAAATATTACAAAATAAGGAAGGATTTAATGGAAGCACAAGATAAAATAAAAAAAGAAAAAAATACATCTTTTATGAAAAACGTTGCAATGCTTATGATTGCACAAATTTTAATAAAAGTTTTAGGATTTGTTTATAGATTAGTTATAATAAATATAGATGGCTTCGGAGATATTGGAAATGGGTATTATGATGCCGGTTATACAGTTTATTCATTATTATTAACGCTATCTTCAGTAGGAATACCTACCGTAATATCAAAATTAGTATCAGAAAGAGTGGCCATAGGAGATCATAAAGGTGCATATAGAATTTTCCAAATCTCTTTAAAAATATTTACTGCAATAGGAGCTTTTTTCTCAATAGCGTTATTTTTTGGGGCAGATTTAATTGCAAGTAAAATATTAAATGTGCCAAATGTAAAATATGTTTTAATGGTATTAGCACCGGCTATAGTATTTGTTGCGGCATCTTCTGTAATTAGGGGATATTTTGCAGGACTTGGCAGTCAAAAGGCAACGAGTGTATCCCAAACATTAGAACAATTTTTTAATTGTGTTCTTACAATAACATTTGTATATGCTTTAACAGGTAAAGATCCAGCTATAATGGCAGCAGGGGGAAATGTATCAACAACACTTGCAATATTAATTTCTTTTACCTATTTATATATTTTTTATAGAAGAAGAAAAAAAGGAATTATGATTGATTGTGAAAATCAAACAGTTCCGCAAGAAGATAAAACAGTTGGAAAACTTATAAAAACAATATTTGCAATTTCTATTCCAATGACACTTGGTTCATTAATATCAGTTGTTAATAGCATTATAGATACAGTAACAATAAGTAATTGTGTACAAACAGCATTTTCAGGTATTATTAGTGTAAAGGCAGACTTGGAAGCAAAAGCAATGGAATTATCAGGATTGCTATCAAAAGTAGTTACAATAATACACTTACCACTTGCAATAACAGGAGCATTTTGTACGGCTTTAGTTCCAGCAATTTCGTCTGCACTTTCTATAAAAGATTATAAAACAGTAAATAAAAGACTTTCATTTTCATTTTTTGCATCACTGCTAATTATACTGCCTTGTATGGCAGGATTAATTGCACTTGCAAGTCCTATATTGAAATTAATATATCCTAATGCTCAAAGCGGAGAAAAAATATTAATGTTAAGTACAATAACTATGCTATTTGTATCAATTAACTATGTTGTAGAAGGCGGATTATATGGATTCGGAAAAGTTTATATACCTGCTATTGCCCTAGGAATTGGTGCTGTGGTAAAATTGATAATGAATGTAATACTAATTAGTAATCCAAATATAAATATATATGGTGCAGTATATAGTTCAATAGTATGTCAAGTTATATTATTTGTAATTTGTATGTATTATCTAAATAAACAAATAAAATTACAAATAAATTTTAAAAATCATATTTTAAAACCTGCACTTGCATCTGGTATTATGGGAGTAATTGTTTATTTTGCATACAAATTATTAATAAATGTAACTGGCAATGCAATATCAACAATTATATCAATATTAATAGGAGTAATTTGCTATGTAGTATTAGTATTACTAATGAAAATATTAAGTAAAGAAGATATATATATGATACCATTTGGAACTAAAATATATAATGTTTTAGTTAAATTAAAAATTTATAAAGGAGAAAAATGAAACTAATATCTTGGAATGTAAATGGACTAAGAGCCATATATAAAAAGGGTTTTATTGATATATTCAAAAGCTTAAATGCAGATATATTTTGTATTCAAGAAACTAAACTGCAAGAAGGACAAATTGAATTAGGCTTAAATGAATATTACGAATATTATAATTATGCAGAAAGAAAGGGATATTCAGGAACCGCTATATTTACAAAAAAGAGACCAATAAATGTAAGTTATGGTATAGGTGTAGAAGAACACGATAAAGAAGGAAGAGTAATTACACTAGAATTTGATAAATTTTATATGGTAAATTGTTATACTCCAAATTCTGGACGTGAACTTGCAAGATTAGATTATAGAATGAAATGGGAGGAGGCATTAGAAAATATCTAAAGAAATTAGATAACAAAAAGCCTGTCATAATTTGTGGAGATTTAAATGTAGCACATGAAGAAATAGACTTAAAAAATCCAAAGTCAAATAGAAAAAATGCAGGATTTACAGATGAAGAAAGAGAAAAAATAGATATACTTTTAAAATCTGGTTTTACAGATACTTTTAGAAAAATATATCCTGATAAAGAAGGGTGTTATACATGGTGGTCATATATGTTTAATGCAAGGGCGAATAATGCAGGGTGGCGTATTGACTATTTTTTAATTTCTGATAGAATAAATAGTAATATAAAAGATGCACTCATTTATTCAAAAATAATGGGTAGTGATCATTGTCCTATAGGACTAGAAATGGAGGATTTATGAAAGAAAAAGGGAAATGGACGAAATGGATATATTGGTTTACGTTTGCAGTAGCAGTAATATTGGTTTATAATACTGTAGATAATTTTGGCGATATATCAAATTGGATTGGAAAATTTATATCGATAATAATGCCGTTTTTAATGGGAATATTAATAGCATATTTATTGTACATACCTTGTAGGCAAATGGAAAAATTATATAAAAAATCAAAAAATAAATTTATAAATAAAAAGGCCAGAGGATTATCTGTACTCACAATATATATTATAGCACTGTTAATAATAATAATAGCTATAACTATAATAATACCAGCACTTTCAAGGAACATAATGGATTTGGCAAATAATCTTCCAAGATATTATCAAAATGTTTTAAACTTTGTGGATAATATGCCGGAAAATTCGATTATCAAAAAAGAAAGTATAAAACAAATAATAACTAACCTAAGAAACATAGATATAACAAAATTGATTGATTTAGAGGACATACCAGATTATATAAAAGGTGTAGTTGGGTTTGCAAGGTCTATATTTAATGTATGTATATCAGTAATAATGTCTGTACATATTTTATTAGAAAGAAAACAAATACTAAGATTTATTAGAAGATTATTATCTGCATTATTTAAAAAAGAAACAAGTGAAGCAATAAACAATTATTTTATGAAAGCAAATGATATATTCTTTAAATTTATATCAAGCCAAATAATAGATGGAATGATAGTTGGTACGATTGTTTCAATAGCACTATGTATATTGAGAGTAAAATATTGGTTATTATTAGGATTTATGATAGGACTATTTAATGTAATACCATATATTGGTGCAATAATATCAGTAACAACCGCAACCATAGTTACAGTACTTACAGGTGGATTCTCTAAAGCAATATGGATGCTTGTGGTTGTACTAATAATTCAACAATTAGATGCTAATATAATAAATCCAAAAATTATAGGTAATGCCTTAAAATTAAGTCCAATACTCGTAATATCTTCAGTTACAGTATTTGGAGCATATTATGGAATATTGGGAATGTTCTTAGCAGTTCCAATAACCGCATTAATAAAAATATTAGTAAACGACTTTATAGATTTTAGATTAAAGAAAAAAGAAACAACTAGAGAAATAACTAGCTAAATATTGCACCAAATGCACCAAAAACACCGATAGATGCAAGGCCCATTATAATACCAGCTAAAACTACACCGCCAGTAATTGCTAAAACACTCTTTTTAAAATCCATATCTAAAAGGCTTGCTGCAAGAGTTCCTGTCCAAGCACCTGTGCCAGGAAGGGGAATTCCTACGAATAAAAACAATGCAACATACAAGCCTTTACCTGCTTTGGATAGCAAAGTTTTTCCTGCTTTTTCACCTTTTTCTAAACAAAATCTAAAAAACTTTCCTATATATTTTTTATTTGCCCCCCAAACTAAAAGTTTCCTAGCAAAAAAGAATATAAGAGGTACAGGTAACATATTACCAATAATACAAACAATATAAAGTGGCAATAAATCAAGTGGTTCTCCAAGAAGCGGACTGAGACCAATAGGTACGGCACCTCTTAATTCAATTAGTGGTACCATAGAAACAAAAAATACTAACAAATATTTAAGAATCATATTATTAATCATATACAAAACTCCTTATAAATTAAATTCTTAAATATTGTATATTATATATTAAAAAAAGTCTATACGTAAATTATATTTTAATATAATTTTAATTAATTAGGACTATAATACTTTTAATTAGTACTTAAAGGAGATAGTAAAAATGAGCTATATAGAATTAGAAAATGTTAAAAAAGTATATAATAATGGAGCTGTAAAAGCAGCAGATGGCATTTCCTTTTCAGGAGAAAAGGGAGAAATAATAGTAATAGTTGGACCAAGTGGTGCTCGGTAAAACTACTGTTTTAAATTTAATTGGTGGAATGGATAGTGTAAGTAGTGGTAAAATAATAATTGATGGAAAAGATATAAGCAAATACAATGAAAGAAAACTTACAACATATCGAAGAAATGATATAGGATTTGTATTTCAATTCTATAATTTAATTCCAAATTTAACAGCAAAAGAAAATGTAGAACTTGCAAGTCAAATTTGTAAAGATGCATTAGATCCAGAGCAAGTTTTGAAAGACGTAGGATTAGGAAACAGAATGAATAGCTTTCCAGGACAATTATCTGGTGGGGAACAACAAAGAGTGGCAATAGCAAGAGCAGTTGCAAAAAATCCAAAACTGCTTTTATGTGATGAACCAACAGGTGCTTTGGATTATAATACAGGAAAAGAAGTCCTAAAAGTATTACAAAATACAGCAAGAAATAAAAATATAACGGTTATAATAATTACACATAACCAAGCAATAACCCCAATGGCAGATAGAATTATAAAAATAAAAAATGGAAAAATAAGTGAAAATAAAATAAATGAAAATCCAATTTCTATTGACCAAATAGAGTGGTAATAAAAAAATAAGAAAGTTGAAAGGAAAGAACAAATAAAACGATGAAAAAAGCATACCTTAAAGATGTTGTAAGAGAAATAAAAAAAACAAGAAAAAGATTTGGCTCAATTATTGCAATAGTAATGTTGGGTGTTGCTTTTTATGTTGGAATAACCACAGCAAGTCCTGATATGCTTAATACATATAATAAATATATGCAAGATTATAATATGTTCGACTTGAATTTAGTTTCAACAGTTGGATTTAATGAAGAAGATGTACAAAAGATTAAAGATATTAATAAAATGGATTATGTAGAACCTGTAAAATCAGTAAATGCAATTACAGAATATGAAGAAAGACAAGAAGTTATAAATGTAATTTCAATGCCAAGAGAAGTAACAGACAAAACAATAAATAGAATAAAATTGGTTGAAGGAACATATCCGAATAATACGAATGAAATTGTTTTAGATAATAAATTATCGTCGGAATATAAAATTGGTGATAATATTGAATTTATTGATGAAAACAATGATTTAAAAGATACATTTAAAGAAACAAAATATACAGTAGTTGGGTTTGCAAATACACCGTTATATATTGCCTTAGGCAGAGGTAACACAAACATAGGGAATGGGTCAATCGCGGGATTTGCAATAGTATTAGAAGATGCCTTTTCTATGGAAGAATATACAAATATTTATGGAAGAGTAAATACAGAAAATAAGAATAGAACATCTAGTGAATATTTAGAAGAAATAGAAAATATACAAGCAGAAATAGAAATAGAAACAGATAAACTTGCAGAAGATAAATATACAAAACTGTATAATGATGCTCAAGAGAAAATAAACGATGCAAAAAAAGAAGTTCAAAATGGAAAAGATGAGCTTACTAATGCAGAAAATGAATTAAATAATGCAAGAAATGAGCTTGAAAATGGAGAAAGGGAATTAGAATCGCAAAAGCAAAGCTATAATAAACAAATAAAAAGTTATGATAATGAAATAAAAAATGCAGAAAATACATTAGCTTCTACAAAATCTTTATTAGATGAAAAACAAAAGGAATTGAGTGATGGATTAAGTAAAATAGATGAAGAAGAACAAAAATTAGTGGAAGCGGAAAATGTTATTTTAGCAAATACAGGAATAAAAGATTTAAATACATATATGCAATATTTAGAAGATACCTCAGCTCCCCAAGAAATAATAGATCAGCTTAAAATGCTAATACAAGCAAAAGCAGAAATAGAACAACAAAAGCAAACATTAGACGGTTATCAAAAAGAATTAACTGCAGGATTAAATGAATATAATGAAGGAGTAAAATCTTTAAATTCAAAAAAACAAGAATTAGAAAGCAATAAAAAAACGGCTCAAGCAAATTTTAAAAATGCAGAAAACAAAATAAATAGTGGATGGACAGAACTTAAAGAAAATGAGAATAAATTTCAAGAGGAAAAACCAAAAGCATTAAAAGAAATTGAAGATGCAGAAATAGAAATTGCAGATAATGAGAAAAAATTAGAAGATTTAAGTGTTAAAATATATGTCCTTGATTTAGAAACTAATGAGGGATATGTTTCATATAAATCAGATTGCAAGAGCGTTGAAACAATAGGAAAAGTATTTCCAATAATATTCTTTTTAGTTGCGGCTTTAGTAGCATTAACGGCAATGACTAGAATGGTAGAAGAAAACAGAGGAAATATTGGAACATATAAATCACTTGGATATAGTAAAGTTAAAGTTGCAGCTAAATATATGATTTATTCCATTTCAGCAACTTTATTGGGAATAATTTTAGGAACTGTTTTGGGATCATATACATTGCCTTTAATAATTGCAGAAGCTTATAAAATTTTGTATAAAACAATGCCAACGGTTTTAATGACTATTAATATGAAATATACTTTAACTGCTGGTATTGCAGCGTTTGCATCTACAACAATCGCTACAATGTTTGCGTGCTATAAAATTTTAAGAGAAACACCAGCCAGCTTAATGAGACCCAAATCTCCAAAAGAGGGTAAAAAAATATTTTTAGAGAAAATTCCTTTTATTTGGAAACACTTTTCTTTTACTCAAAAAATAACGGCAAGAAATGTATTTAGATATAAAAAACGTTTATTTATGACTGTAATAGGCATTGCTGGTTGTACAGCTTTAATATTTACAGGATTTGGTTTAAAAGGCTCTATATCTTCAATAGTGAGTAAACAATATGGAGAAATAAGAAAATATGATTTTGAGATAGCATTAAAAAATGAGTTAGATGATAATCAAAGGGCTGAAATGAATAATATTATACAAAATGATGGATATACTTCTAAATTTATTTATTTGAAACAACAAACAAATGATGTTGAAGCAAATGGAAGCGAACAAAATGCATACATATTAGGAGTTAAGGATAAAGAAAAAATAAAAGAATTTACTACTTTAAGAAACAGAAAAACAGGAGAAGAATTAAATATACAAGATGACAGTGTTATAATCACAGAAAAATTATCTAAATTATTAAATGTAAAAATTGGTGATGAAATAACAATAAAAATTGATGACGATAAATCTAAAAACGTTAAAGTAACGGGAATAGCAGAAAACTATGTATATCATTATATATATATGGGCGAATCCATATATGAAGATGTTTTTGAAGAAAAATTAATTGACAACCACATATATTTGAGTATTGATGAGAATTTAACAAAGGAAGAAGAAGAGCAAATTTCAAAATATCTATTAGAAAATGATAATGTATCACAAGTTTTAAGGGTAAGTAGCATAAGTGAAGGCTTTGAAGATATGATAAAGAGTTTAAATATGGTTGTGGTTGTATTAATAGTATGTGCAGCTCTGCTTGCTCTTGTAGTTTTATATAATTTAAACAGTATCAATATAGAAGAAAGGAAAAGAGAACTTGCAACAATTAAATTATTAGGTTTTTACAACAGAGAATTATCTAGTTATGTATTTAAAGAAAATATAGTACTTACAATTATAGGGGCAGTTTTAGGACTAATATTAGGTGTATATTTAAATTTCTTTGTAATAACAACTGCCGAAGTAGATATTGTAATGTTTGGAAGACAAACAACAATTTCTAGCTATGTAATTGCATTTACAATGACAATAATATTTGCAACACTAATTAACTTACTAATGAATAAAGAATTAAGAAAAATAGATATGATAGAAAGCCTAAAAAGTGTAGAATAAAAACGTATAAAAAAAGATTTTAAGCAATAAACTTAAAATCTTTTTTAATTACTAACATTTTCAATTTGTACAGTCTCATTATTTTGTACTTCATTATTTTGTACATCTTTTTGAGATGCAAATGAGTTTGCAAGGTAACCTGCAAAAAATCCTACTAAAAATACTATAATAATTAAAAGAGCAAATTTAATACTTTCTTGTTTTTCATATATTTCCTTATCATAAACTTTCATCATATGCATCACATCCTTTTTAATTGTACAAATATATTATATATTATTACGCACATACTTTCAAGAAAAAATAAAATAAATTTAAGAAAGTAGGATTTAGAAGACGTAGTCCCCAAAATTCTACTTCTGCGAAACAAAAAACAACTTAACGAAAATTATTCCATTACATCAAAATAATTTTTAAAAAACAAAAGTTATTCCAGTAGAACGAAACAACTTTACAAATTTAAAAATTAATGATAAAATATATTTGAGGTGAGATATACTATGCTAATTAGAGAGAAATATTTAAGAGAAATAAGAGATTTTTATGATGAAACATCTTTAATAAAAATAATATATGGATTAAGAAGAAGCGGTAAATCCGTTATTTTGACTCAAATAATAGATGAAATTAGAAAAAGAAATATTGATGGTGAACATATAATTTATATTAACTTTGAATCATTAGATTATAGTTTTATTAAAAATGCAAAAGATTTAAATGATTATATAAAAAATTTAGTAAAAGATAAAAATAAGTATTATATTTTTCTTGATGAAGTACAAAAGGTTGAAGAATTTGAAAAGGGAATTAACTCTTTAAGAATTACAAATCAATTTAGCATTTTTATAACTGGTTCTAATAGTAAAATGACATTTTTAGAGTTGTCAACAGATTTATCTGGCAGATATGTTAGTTTTAGAGTTTTACCATTATCATTTAAAGAAGTTGTAGAACTTACAAATACAAAGGAGAAGG
>CAYZMV010000010.1:16149-16404 GCA_964479635.1 uncultured Clostridium sp.
AAAATTATTATTTGATATATTTGAATGGGGAAGTTTGCCACAAAGATTTTCTTTTGATAATGAGAGGGCGAAACTTAATTATATTTCGGATGTTTATGATTCAATATTATTAAAAGATGTAGTAGAAAGATTAAATATAAAGGATATTACTTCATTTAATAAAATTCTGCAATATGTTTTAGAAACGGAAGGAAAGGAGTTTTCAGCAAATAATATTTTAAATTATTTAAAGAATGAACATCATAACATTTCAAC
>CAYZMV010000011.1:0-14855 GCA_964479635.1 uncultured Clostridium sp.
TTTACAGAAAAATTATTGACAATAAAAAAATAGTAAAATATAATTAAATAAACGTGTAAGTATTAATAAACATAACCTACAAAGTTATAAAGAATTGAATATATAAATAATATATAAATTAGCACATAATAAAAATAACATAAATCATTGCTGAAGTAAAAAGATAAAATTGATAACAAAAGAAAGGGGAAACAAAAACAAATGAATAAAAAGGAAAGAAAAACAAATGCAAATATTGTAGAGGCAAACGGCTCTGTTTGTGAACAAGCAAAAAACAGAGATAACAAAATCACTGCAAACACTGTAGGGACGGGCATTGCACGTCCGATCTTCGAAAAACCAACACAAAACAAAATTACTCCAAAGAACCGCTCAAATTTAATCACTAACATCCAACCTCTCACTTCTCACCTCTCACAACTCACTTCTCACACCGGCATTACCCTCATTGCTCTCGTTATCACCATAATCGTAATGCTAATTCTAGTAGGTGTAACAGTAACAATAGCACTAAACGGAGGATTATTCAATCAAGCAAAGAGAGCAGTATCAGACACACAAAATGCTGTCGATATAGAAAATGGAATAGCAGAAGGAAAAGTACAGATAGGTGGAAATAATTATAATTCGATAGAAGAAGGCGTAAATTCAATTTTAGGATTGGAAACTGAAAAGGATACAGGAAAACTAGGAACAGCAATAGGAATGAGCAGATATGGAGAAATAGTAAAAGAGTTTCATTCAGAAATAGATTCAACATTAGTTTGGAGAATATTCTATGCAGATGAAAATAATGTATATTTAATTTCAGAAACGGAAACAGGGGATTATCCAGGTAAAACAGAAAATTTATTAACGTATATAGATAATTATAAAAATGGTGCAGATGTAAGTAAACAAGCACAAGATTTAATGCCATTGGCTAAAGATTTATTTGTAGAGAGTAATGAAAATAATAATATACGCGGAGTAGCGTATTTGTGCGATACAAAAGAAAATGGACCTTGGGATAAATATACTGATAAAGAAGGATTCGCAGTTTGGGCTATGGCAGGTCCAACAGTAGAGTTATTTGTAGCATCATATAATGCAACACAAAATCAAACTAAACAATTAACGTGTAATGAAAAAGGGTATGATCGTGCAGACTTAATACAAGGTGATGCATTACTACAAAGTTGGAATGGAGGAATATATAGATTGACAAATGGAGCGTGGTGGTGGCTTGCTTCTCCTTGCCAATGTGGTACGTATGCACAGTATGTAGAAGATAGAAATGGAACAATCAATCCTGCAGATGTTCACGCAACGGGTACTGGTTGGATACGTCCTGTTGTTTGTATTCCACAATCAAATTTTGAAATTCTTACAGGTGCACGTATTAGTGGAACCTAACAGTATATTGATATTAGTTGAAACCTAAAAAAATAAGAGCAACAGCTCTTATTTTTATCTTCAAGAATAATTAACTATTTTTTACTTTTAACTTCTGGTATAATTATTTTCTTTTTTTTACTATTTTCGTCTTTAGGTTTAGGTTTTACAGCATTTAAATGCTCAAAAACAGGAGAAAATTCTAACCCTGTGCCATCACCGTTAACTACTTCAATTTCTTTTTTCCCATTTTGGATATCTTCTGACATTGATATCACCTCTTATTTATATTACAAATTAATAATAGCATAAAAAAATAAAAATGTCAAAACATTGACAAATTAACCTATAAATGCAATAATATATTATAATATTTAGTTTATTATTCAAGGAGAATTAAAGTGGAAATAGATAAGGCAAAGGCAATAATTGAAGCAATATTATTTTCGGCTGGAAGAATAGTAGAAACAAAAGAACTTATGGCGATTCTTGAATTAGGCAGTGAGGATATTGATTCAATCTTGCAGAATATGAAAGCTGAATTTGATGAGCAAAATAGAGGAATTGAAATAATTAAAGTGGACAATGGATATCAATTATGTACAAAAAAAGAGTATTATGATTACATTTATCCAATATTTGATAATAGGGCTAAGCCTAACTTATCAACAGCTGCATTAGAAACATTGTCTATAATTGCGTATAATCCAAAAATAACAAGAGCAGAGATAGAGCAAATAAGGGGAGTAAGCTCAGATGGCACAATATATAAACTATTAGAATATAACCTTATAGAAGAAGTAGGAAGACTTGATGCTCCGGGAAGACCAACAATTTATTCTACTACAAAGGAATTTTTGAAAATGTTTGGAATTTCTAGTTTAGATGATTTACCAGAACTTCCAAAGTATAAAATAGATGAAAATGAACAAATTGTTATTGATGATATTATAGAATAAACAAAAGAAGATGTGAAAAATGTAGAAATACAGAAAAGTAGGATTTTGTGGTTTGTCCCCTAAATCATATCAGAATTAGTAATATTCCATATAAAATCTAAATACAATAGAATATAAATTGTGTTTAGGTGATTATTTTGAAAATTATATATGTAAGAGAAACAGAAGAAACAAGCAGTATTATACAAAGAATATTAATTCATATAAAAAGATTTTTTAACATTATAAATATTGAGAATGATACATATTATATCCCAGTATTTTTAAGAAGTAAATTATCAAAGCATACAATAAAAAGATTAACTAGTAAAATAAATTTATTATTAGAAAAACATAACTCTACTACCGTTGCTTTATCAGAGTATTTAAATTCTAATAAATTATTTAAAAACTATTTATATAGTAATAATATATCAATATTAGATGGAAGATTTTTATTTAAATGTTTAATATATAAAATAGTTGAATATATATTTAAAATAAAAAATAAACAAATAGAGTTGCGGAGAAATTTCTTTGCTTGTTAATGATTGTACAGATATAAATAGGGAAATTATAGTACATCTTGCTAAAAGTGTTAAAAGATTAAACATAATAACAAATCATATTAATAAATTTAAAAAAATAGAAGAATATTTATATAATGAATTTGGAATAATTTTAAATGTATCTAATAATAAAAGAAAAAGTCTTTTAAAATCAGAGGTTATTATTAATTTAGATTTTACAGAGGAATTAATAAATAAATATACTATATATGAAAAAGCTATCATAATAAATATAAATGATAAAATAGATATATATAGCAAAAGATTTAATGGTATAAATATAAATTATTATAAAATTACTCTACCAAGTGAATATAAAATAAAATATTTTCAAAATGAAATATTATATGAAAGTTTAATTTATGGAAAAAATAATTATGCAGAAATTATTGAAATGATAGAAAGGGATAAAATTGGTATAGATAGCCTTATAGGGAATAATGGAAGCATAAGTGAAAATGAAATTACACAAATTTAGTTTTTATACTTGACAAAATTGTTATACTAGAGTAATATAAGTAAATAATATTTAAAGGAGAAATGACAAATGGATGAAAAAGAAATATTAGTAACACAAGAAGGATATGATAATTTAGAAAAGGAATTAGAGTATCTAAAAACAGAGAAAAGGACTGAAATTGCAGAAAGAATAAAAGTTGCATTGGGATTTGGAGATTTATCAGAAAATTCTGAATATGATGAGGCAAAAAATGCACAGGCATCAAATGAAATAAAAATTGCAGAATTAGAAAATAAATTGAGATATGCTAAAATAATAGACGAATCAGAAATAGATACAAAAACTGTACAAGTTGGAAATAAAGTAAAGATATTAGATATGCAATATAACGAAGAATTAGAGTATACTATCGTTGGTTCAACAGAAGTAGACTTATCTCAAAATAAAATATCTAACGAATCTCCAATAGGTTCAGCATTATTGGGAGCTAAAAAAAATCAAATAGTAGAAGCTGAAACACCGGGAGGAATAGCAAAATATAAGGTATTAGAAATAAAAAAATAGATAATTTTACCATTTTATGTAGACAAATCTTCCCAAATGTAGTATAATAATTATTGGTAAATATAAAATTAGTATTCTAAAATACGAAGGTAGCGAATAAAATACTATAGAAAAGTATAAGGGAGGAGAACAAATTGATTACAAATTACGCAGAAAATAATTATCTAGTTTTAATAGGTAATATTGTTAGTGATAAAAAATTTAGTCACGAAATTTATGGAGAAAGTTTTTATTTATTTAATTTAGAAATACCACGTTTGAGCGAAACTCACGACATTATTCCTATAACAATTTCTGAAAGGTTAATTACAAATTTTGATTTAAGTATAGGTAAAAAGGTTATTGTAGAGGGACAATTTAGATCATACAATAGTTATGAAAATGAAAGAAACAGATTGGTTCTTACAGTATTTGCAAAAGATATAATGGAATACAAAGAAGAACCAGAGGAAGACCAGAAAGAGAAAGTATCTAATGAAGTTGTATTAAATGGATATGTTTGTAAAAAGCCTATATATAGACAAACTCCATTTGGAAGAGAAATAGCAGATTTGTTACTTGCTGTTAATAGAGCATATAATAAATCAGATTACATACCTTGTATAGCGTGGGGAAGAAATGCTAGATTTTGTGAAAATATGGAAGTTGGAACAGAGGTTAAAGTAATAGGCAGGGTGCAAAGTAGAACTTATGAGAAAAAATATGAAGATGGTAGAGTTGAGCAAAGAGTTGCTTATGAGGTTTCAATAGGAAGTCTAGAGGTAATAGACAAAAAAGAAAATGACGAAAATGAAAAAGAAGCAATGTAAATTAAAGTTATAGAATGGTTCTCTTGCGATAGAACATCGCAAAGGGAACTTTTTTTATTAATATGGTTGTAAGATTTTTTTTAATATGATAATATATTTAAGAAAGCAAAGGGTAACAAGGGGAAAAAACAATGGAAAATAAAAACACAGACAAAACTAGTATAAAATTCAATATTATAGCTATTTTATTAATAGCAATATTCTGTTTTGCAGTTTCACCAATTACATTGCAAAATGATACATTTTATACTATAAAAATTGGTGAATATATTATGCAAAATGGAATTGATATGCACGATCCTTTTTCTTTTCATAATATAGAATATACATATCCACATTGGTTATATGATGTATTTATTTATTTAATCTACAATGTGGGTGGACATATTGGAATATATATTTCCACAATAATTTTATGTATTACATTAGGAATAGTAATGTACTATACAAATGTTAAGTTAACCAAAAATAAATTAACGTCATTTGTAATAACAATAGGAGCAATTTATTTATTAAGAGATTTTATAGCAGCAAGGGCACAACTTGTTACATTTATTTTGTTTGTTCTTACAATATATTTTATAGAACAATTTTTGGCTACAAAGAAAAAGAGATATGCCGTTGGACTTATACTAATACCAATTATTATTGCGAATGTGCATACAGCAGTATTTCCATTCTATTTTGTATTATATCTTCCATATATAGCAGAATATATGGTTTATATATTACAAAATGCAGGAATTATAATTAATACAAGTAAAATCAATGGTTTGCATAAGAAACTTAAAAAAGTAGAAGATGCAAGTAAGATAGAAGAAATAAAAAATAAAATAGTAGATATAGAAAAAAGAATTGGTACTTTGCAAAAGAGATATAAAAAGGCAAATGAGAATCCATATAAAATAAAAATTACAGGAAATGACACGGTAAAACTGTTAGTAATTATTATGATAGTATGTATATTTACAGGTTTTTTAACTCCGCTTGGCACAACTCCATATACATATCTAGTAAAAACTATGAAGGGAAACACAACGAACAATATAAGTGAGCATTTACCACTTACATTAATAAATAATGTAAACTTTATATGTGTATTACTAATATTTTTTGCAATATTAATATTTACAGATACAAAAATTAGGTTGAGTGACTTATTTATGTTTGCAGGATTATTATTGCTTACATTTTATTCAAGAAGACAGGAATCTATGTTTATAATTATATGTGCATTTATACTAAACAGATTAATTTGTTCAATGTTTAATAAATATAGTCCGGATGAGTGTGAACAATGGATTAAATCTATTTGCAAACCATTGGGTATGGTATCTGTAATTGCACTAGTGTTAGCATTATCTATAAATATATATAGACCTAAAATAGGGAATGATTATGTAGATGAAAAAAAGTATCCTGTAGATGCAGCTACATATGTTTTAGATAATTTAGATGTAGAGAATATAAGGTTGTACAATGAATATAATTATGGTAGTTATTTATTATTTAGGGGAATACCAGTTTTTATAGATTCGAGGGCGGATTTATATACACCAGAATTTAATGATGGTGTGACAGTTTTTGATGATTATTTAAGTTTATCAAATTTAAATGATGATAAAGTTGAAGAGAAATTAGATAAGTATGGAATCACTCACTTGTTAATGCCTAAAAAGGCAAAATTAAGAACGTTTATAAAGCAAGATGAAGAAAAGTATAATTTACTTTATGAAGATGATAATTTCTGTATATACGAAAGAAAGAAGGTATAGTTATTATAAAAGAAAAGTTTAAAGAGAATAAAAGGTTAATAATTTTAGCGATAATTATAGCATATATAGTTATTATAGATCAATTAATTAAATTTATAGTTGTAAAAAATTTATATAATAAGCCAATTACAGTAGTACAAGGATTCTTAAATCTTACTTATACTCAAAATACAGGAGGAGCATTTGGCATAGGAAATGATAGTACAGTAATGTTTATAATAGTTAGTGCTGTTGTAATCATATTGGTAACAAAGTTTATTTTGACAAAGAAGAATGATGTATCTATATGTATATTAATTAGTTTAGGTTTGATATTAGCTGGTGGAATAGGAAATTTAATTGATAGAATTTTTAGAGGATTTGTTGTAGATTATATAGATATTACTCCATTAATAAAATATCCAGTATTTAATTTGGCAGATATGTGTATTGTTATAGGATGCATAGCAGTTGCAATAAATTTGATTGTGAATATAATTAAAGACAGAAAAAATTGTAATTAGCAGTTAGCAATTAGAAATTAGAGATTAGATAAAAAACCGTACTTCGTAGGAATTTACTTAATATTTCTAATTTCTAATCTCTAAACAACATTTTATAGGAGAGTTTGATGCAAGAATATATAATAAAAAAAGAAGATGCAAACATCAGAATAGACAAAATAATAGGAGTATTACAAAAAGATATATCAAGAACTTCAATTCAGAAAATGATAGAAGAAGGTAATATTTTAGTAAATGGAAGTAAAGTAAAGGTATCATATAAGGTGTCTGAAGACGATAAAATTACAATATATGAAGTAAAACCACAGGAAATAGATATAAAGCCACAAGATATTCCATTAGATATTATTTATGAAGATGATGATATAATAGTTGTAAATAAAGAAAAGGGGATGTGTGTACACCCGGGAGCACGGAAATTTGGATAACACTCTTGTTAATGCTGTAATGGCAAAATGCAGGGGAAGTTTATCTGGAATAGGGGGAAAAATACGTCCCGGAGTTGTTCATAGAATAGATAAAGATACGTCTGGATTAGTAATTATTGCGAAAAATGATAAGGCACATATTAATATAAGCGAGCAAATAAAGAATAGAGAGGTTAAAAAAACTTATCTTGCATTAGTGAGAGGAAATATTAAAGAGAATAGTGCAGTAATCAATATGCCTATTGCGAGAAGTACAAAGGATAGAAAGAAAATGGCTGTTGATAAAAAGGGCAAAGAGGCAATAACGGAATTTAAAGTATTAAAGAGATATGATGAATTTACATATATTGAAGTAAATATCAAAACTGGAAGAACACATCAAATAAGAGTGCATATGGCAGAAATAGGGCATCCGATTGTGGGCGATGAAGTATATTCAAACGGGAAGAATCCATTTGGGGTAAAGCGGACAAATGTTACACGCATACAAATTAGAATTTACGCATCCAACAACTAAAAGAAAGGTGGAATTTGTAGCACCATTGCCAAAATATTTTCAGGAAATATTAGACAATTTATAAAAAGGGAAGTTTTATGGAAGAAATAAGATTACAAAAATTTTTAGCAGAGAATCGGAATTGCATCAAGAAGAAAATGTGAAGAATTAATTGAAAATGGACAAGTTAAGGTAAATGGATATGTTGTTACAAAGCTTGGCACAAAAATTAATCCAAAAGTAGATAAGGTTGAGTATAAGGGTAAAAGAATTAAAAATTCAAAGAAAGAATATACATATATCCTTTTAAATAAGCCTATTGATTATGTAACAACTGTAAAGGATCAATTTGGAAGAAAAACTGTACTTGATTTGGTAAAAACAAATAAAAGACTAGTCCCAGTAGGAAGATTAGATATGTACACATCTGGTGCAATTATTTTAACAGATGACCGGAAACTTTGTGTATAAAGTTACTCATCCAAAGTATAAGATTGAAAAAACATATAATGTGACAGTAATTGGCAAAGTAACTAATGAAGAAATAGAACAACTAAAAAACGGTGTTGATATAGGAGGGGTTGTAACTAATAAAGCAGATGTTAAAGTTTTAAAAATAGACGAAGAAAAAAATACAAGTAGGCTTCAAATTACAATTAATGAAGGTAAAAACAGACAGATAAGAAAAATGTGTGAGGCTATAAATAAAAAAGTATTAAGTTTGCATAGAAGCAAAATTGGTAATATATCAGTTAAAGATTTAAAAATTGGTACGTGGAGATACTTAAAAAAATTTGAAATTGATGATTTATTGAAATTTAGCTCTTGAAAAAATGTTTTATTAAACATATAATAATTAAAACGAAATATACAAAAGAAAAAGGAGATAAATATATGGATTATAATCAAAAATTTATTCCTGAAGGATGGGAAAATATTAATAAAGTATTTTCATTAGATGAATTGAATTATGCATCAATAAACGGGGACATTATACAAGCTAGAGTTACTAGTTGTGATAGTAATTATAATCTGTATTTGGATTTAGGAAATAATATAACAGGAATTATACCAAGAGAAGAAGTTGAAGCTATGAATATAGATGAAACTGGATTCCCTAAGCCTAATATATGTACAAGTAAAGTAAATAAATTTGTTCAATTCAAAGTAAAAAATATTGTAAAAGATGATACGGTGATTTTGTCAAGAAAAGCTGTAGGAAAAGAAGCTATGAATTGGATGAGAAATGATTTAAAAGAAGGTATGTGTGTTCGTGGCATTGTAAAAAATATTAGACCATACGGAGCATTTGTAGAAATAGGAGGAGGAATTGTAGGACTAGTACATATAGAAGATATTTCTGTTGCAAGGATAAAAACACCTTTTGAAAGGTTTAAAGTTGGACAAAAGATAAATATAATTATAAAATCTATAGACAAAAAAACTAACAGAGTTATACTTAGCTATAAAGAGATGTATGGAACGTGGGAAGAAAATGTTGCAAATTTAAAAGAGGGAATGACAGTGGAAGCAATAGCTAGGGAAACTGAAAAGTCAAAGAATGGTATTTTTATAGAATTGAAACCAAATCTTGTTGGTCTTGCAGAATATAAGGATAATATAAAATATGGTCAAAAAGTTGATGTATATATAAAACGAATTATACCAGAAAAGAAAAAAATAAAATTAGTAATTACGGATACCAAAAAGTAGAAAGTATGCTTTCCATTTATTAAAAAGGAGGTCAAAATTATGGTAGAGGATAATAAAATAAAAACAGAAGTATCACCATTTGCAATTAGGGAAGGCGAAGTAAAAACATTTGATGGAAAAGATGGTTATGTATCTATGAATCAAATAATATACAAAATAAACATTGGTCATATTACAGACATTCATTTTAAGATAATGGAATTAGTAAATGAATTTGAATTTATAACATCAAGGCAAATATATCAAATGCTAGTGCATAAAGGAGAAGATATAAAATCTCAAGATAAATTAAATAATAAATTAGAGCAATTAGTAAAATCTAAAATATTAACGAGATATTATTTTACATCAGAAGAAGGAAAAGGCATATACAGAATATATTGTTTAGAAAAAATGGGTAAATATTTGCTTAATTCTAGAGGTATTGAATGCCAGTGGCAACCTACAGATAATACAAAACCAGTGGCTATGATAAAAAAACGTTTTGCAGGAAATCAAATAATAATAGCATATTTAAGGAAGGTATCTGCATTTGATAAATATACTATAAAACCAACACTTACAGCTAAAAAAATTGGAAAAGTGTTTAAATGTCAGGCAGGAGTAAAATTAACAAAGAACGGAAAATCAATTAATTTTATTTTTGAAATAGTAAGAAGAGAAGAAGATTGGGAAAACAAGTTAATCGATAGGATGAAATTATATATTGATTTTTATGAAAATTTTGTAGCCTTTGATTCAGGATTTGAAATCAAACCACAACTAATTCTAGTTGCAGAAGATACTAAACACATGGCGGAAATACTAAAAGTTATTGTAATAAATAAATTAGAAATACCAAATTTAGAATTATTATTTACTACAGATTTAAGACAAAATAGTGATACACTTGAAAAATCACTGGTTGAATTTAAAACAGACGAAACAACTGGAAAATACAAAATGGAAGAAGTAAATTTAAAAATATTATCATAAAAATAAAAGGAGTTTTTATTTAAACTCCTTTTATTTTTTATCATTGTTACTGTTATTGCTTAAGTTAAAGCTGATTGCATCTTCATTATCAAAGAAGTATGAAGAATCAGTTGCATCTGTTCGAATAGGATCTACGTCTCCGGCGTTCGTCTCTGGTGAATTTTACTTTTTTAGGATTCCACTTTGATTTTTCTTCTTTATCCTCTTCATTATTGACTGTGGTAATATATTTATTGAAATTATATTGCTTAGATTTATGTGGAGTTTTATATTTGCTTTCTAGAAAATCAACTTTACCATAATTGACAACATTTTTACCCTTTTTATTTTTAATTTTATAGATAATTGTTTTAAATGCAAGACCTTGTATTTTACCAAGCTTCATAGTGTCAGTCCATCCCCATTGAGGGTTACTTAAATCACTACCGTATTCACCACTTTGATTTTCGTACTTATAACCAACACTCCACTCTTTTCTCTTTCCAAATTCTTGCATCCACCAATCCATTTCTTCTGGAGTACTATTACCAAATGTTATTTTAGTAGGTGAATTTGAAAGTAGTAAATTTTTATTTGCACCTAAACTTCCTATAGTTTGAGCAGAGAAAATAGTACCAATTTTAAATTTTCTATATA
Source organism: uncultured Clostridium sp. (assembly GCA_964479635.1). GTDB lineage: Bacteria > Bacillota > Clostridia > TANB77 > CAG-508 > CAG-452. The sequence goes on from CAYZMV010000011.1 coordinate 11,241, forward strand.
GGGTATACATATCTTCAAGACCTGCAACCTCATATTGATCAAATTCATCTACATATATGAAATGTGGAAGTCTGTTTCTTACGGCTTCACGATTATTTTCTACATAACACATCATAAGCATTAAGAAGAAATTTCCAAAGCCTTTATGAGCAGCTCCACCTATTTCAAAAGGTCTAGTAGAAATTAATAATATTTTACCATTATTAATTACATCATTAAAATCTATATTATTATATCTATTGCATATTACACTTCTTACTTGAGAACTTCTTAAAAGTGAATCTAATGTAGATGATGCAAAATGCACATACCTTTGCATATCTTTTCTGCCTGAAGAATCTTTATAAAAGTATTGTTTAAAGTAACCAATTTGAAGTTCATATTCTTTTGCAAGTTCTGGGTCTTTTTCTAATTCTTCACACATTTCTTGTACCAAATCAAAGTTATTAAAACATTTTAATAAATCTTCTAAGTTTGGCATTAGTCCATCATTCATTTTAGGATACATTAGCTTTAAAAGAAGAGCTAAATTTTGAATTGCTTGAGTAGATATATCCTCTGCATAAGCCAGTTCTGCAGTATGCGATGCAGGATTATATAAAGTTCTAATAACCAACGAAATTATTAAACCACAAAGATGTGGAGGATTAATAATAAATGGGTTCAATCCAACTGAATTTGGATTTGTAGGATCTATTTCTATAATTGGCATATCATAGCATTTAGCCACTTCTTTTATTCTATCTGTGTGATCGCTATCTGGTGAAACAACTGTGATACCAAAGTTTTTATAAATTATTGTTCCATCAGAAGTAATTTCTGAAATTAATTTACTCATATATGCTTTATAAACTCTTTCTTTTCCCTCAATAGGAGTAAGCATAGATAGATTGAAGTTTTTATTTAAATAATCATTATCATAAGGTTTGTTTAAAACAGCAATATTTGTTTTTAATGCAGTATAACCCATTTCTTTGGAAACTTCTTTAAAGAAATATTTTTTTTCTATATCTCTTGCAATCATAGGTTCCATTACCATTGATGTTTTACCAGTACCAGAAGGACCTATTACAAGCATTGGCTGAAATCTTCTTTGTTCTATTAATTTAACAGGTTTACCAGTTGTTTTATCCTTACATATTTCTATTTCTAAACTATAAGGACCTGATGTTCCATCAGGTGCAGCTATATCTAATCCTTGAAAATCTTGAATAGATTCAACGAAATTGTTAGGGAATATTGGGTCATAAACTGTTTTATTTAACCAAAGTATTAATTTATAAAAAGTTGTAAGTGGTATGTATACAGAAACTGCAGTAAAGGCATTTATAATTAAATCAGAAAATTCTGAAATAATTAGTTCATAATTTGGAAGAGATAATATTCCTATCCAAGCAATACGATTAACCCATTGTACAACTGCAGATATAGCAATTACATACAAACACACACAGTAAGCAGAAAAAAATGATATTTTATTTTGCTCTGACTTGCAAAATTTTGATGGATAGCAAAATAAAAATGCAAATACTGGGCAAGCCAAGGCTAAAGTGTATTTTAAAGGGCCCCAATATGAAACTGACATACCTGTAAAAATTAAGATTAACATTTCTATAATTCTATCAACAACTATATATCCTGTAATTAAAGTTAATATATAAGTAAGAAAAGTATTTCTATCAGTTTTTAATATTTTTAAAAATTTATCTACATATTTCAATTTTAAATCCTCCAAAAGTACATTCCTATACATATATATTATCCTATAAAAATGCGAAAAAAACAAGTCTTTTTACACAAAAAATTCATATATATTGAATATAGGATTATTAGGAAAATGATAAGAGGGGCGATAGACATAAAAGATAAAAAGAAAAACAGCTTTATGGAAGGCGTAATTGTACTTATGTTTTCACAAGTTATTATAAAAATAGTTGGATTGATATATAAATTATACCTAACAAATAAAGAAGGGTTCGGGGATGAAGGAAATGCTATATATGGAGGGGCATTCCAAATATATGCTTTATTTTTAACTGTATCGTCAATAGGGGTACCAAATGCTATATCAAAATTGGTATCTAGCAAGGTTGCAATAGGCGATAATCAAGGTGCATATAGAATTTTTAAAATAGCATTTGCTATGTTTGGCTTTTTAGGATTTATTGGAAGCAGTTTATTATTTTTTGGAGCACATTATATAGCAAATGTTTATTTACAAATACCAGAGGCAGAGCTTACAATTTTAGCACTTGCTCCATCTGTTTTTTTAGTATCAATCTCATCGGTTTTGAGAGGATATTTTAATGGCAAAGAGAATTTATCTGTAACAGCAAATTCTCAAAGTTTAGAACAAATTTTTAAAACAATACTTACAATAATTATGGTTGATCAAATTGCAACAAGATCTTCTAATAACACAGTATTAATGGCTGGGGCTGCAACACTTGCAACAACACTTGCAACATTGTTTACTTTAATATATTTATATAGATATTTTGTAAAAAGAAAAAAAGAAGTTTGGCAAGAAGTAAGCCAATCTACGAAATATAAAAAAGATAGCGTAATGAAAATTATAAAAAGCATACTTGCTGTTTCTGTACCAATAGCACTATGTGCATTATTTTCAGCAATTACAAAAACAATAGATGCCTTAACTGTTGTAAGGTTACTAAAGGATGTAATTGGCAAACAAGAAGCAACATTTCAGTATGGTATATTAAGTGGCAAAGTAGATACATTAATAACTCTTCCATTTTCTTTTAACATTGCTTTTGCAACAGCATTGGTTCCCACAATTTCCGCAGAGATTGCTAAAAATGAAATATCTATTGCTAAAAGAAGAATAAAATTTTCAATATTGCTTACTATATTAATGGGTATGCCCTGTATGATTTATATGAACATATTTGCAAATCAAATATTGAATCTACTTTTTCCAAATGCGGTAGCAGGTGGGGAAATGTTACAAATAGCTTCATTTGATATTATATTTGTGGTGCTAACTCAAACTATAAATGGAGCACTACAAGGAATAGGAAAGGTTAATGTACCAGTAATTGCATTTGGCTTTGGAGCGATAATAAAATTAATATTTAATATAGTACTTATACGTATAATGGGTGTAACAGGAGCTATAGTTTCATCAATAATATCACATATTACATCATTTATAATATGCTTAATATCTTTAAAGAAAAATTTGAAAATATCATTTGAAATAGATAAATTTGTAGTTAAACCATTATTTGCGTCTATAATTATGGCAGTATGTTCTTATATTATATACATAAAATTATATTTAAGAATACCACAAAAATTATTATTAATAATTTCATTGTTAGTAGGATTAACCGTATATGTAATATTAATTCTGGTGTTAAAAATTTTATCCAAAGAAGAGATATTTATGATTCCTTACGGACAAAAGATATATACAAAAATAAAAAAATGTAAAAATAGCAAAACTAAAGAAAGCTAGTTAAATCAATGGATACAAGGGATAAAAATGGGAAAACCTAGGGAATAAAAGGATTCAAGAAAAAAATAAAAATAAAAAAGAAGGATTTTAGCTAAAATTGGCGAATATTTTAAGTAAGTAGAGTAATTCTACTA
>CAYZMV010000012.1:0-14400 GCA_964479635.1 uncultured Clostridium sp.
ATTTTTTATATAAATTTTGTAGTCCTTCATATTGTGGAGTAAATCCACATCCTGTTGCAGTATTAACTATTAGCAATACTTTCCCTTCATATTCTTTTAGACTAACCTCTTGCCCCTTATTATCTTTTACTTTAAAATCATAAATTTCCATAATGATTCTCCTTTCTATTTTATACAATTAAATTGTACAAAATTATTATATGTTTTTTATGATTTTTTGTCAATATAAAAATAAGGAAATTATCTTTTTATATAATTTCCTTATTTCATTTGATTTATTCATTTAGTGTTTTTAAAAGTTCTCTAAAAATTATAAAAAAATGGTCGGGGTGACACGGATCGAACGTGCTACCTCATGGTCCCAAACCACGCGCTCTACCAAGTGAGCTACACCCCGAAATATCTGTTTAAATTTTTGACGCTTTTAAATAATAACATATTTTACATTGATATGCAAGGGATTTTTGAAAATTTTATTAAATTGGTAAAGGATTTAGGAGACTGCCTCCTAAATCCTATTATTCTACATTTGATTTCCAAAGTCCGTGTTTATTACAATATGCATAAATTGTAGAGTTTGGTATATATTTAAATCTTGCTATTGGTTCTTGATTTGGATAAAATCTTACTCTTGTTGTTTGATTATCACTTACCACAGCAATCCACATTATATAGTGATCTTCATCCATAGGGTGATTAACTTCTCCTACTTTTACCACAATTTCATTTCCTTCTTTTTCATAGACTGGAATATGTTTTTCTGTTGCCCCATCACTAGAATTTGCAACTAATAGTTCCATTGGTTTCCCACAACAAGTAATATGACTAGCATCTCCTTGCATTAGTCCTATTAAGTTATTACATACTGGACATTTGTAAAATACCGTATTCTTTTCTTTCATTTTTCAATTCCTCCTTTAAATTTTTAATAATTCATCTGCTAATTTTTTCATATTGTTTATATTTTCGTCATTCATTTTAGACATAATTGTAACTGTTGTATCACATAATTTTATATCCTTCATTTTACTTATTATTTCTTTAATGCATTTTCCTGCAGATGGTGCCCACGTACCATTTTCTATTATACCAATTTTTCTGTTTTGATAATTTTTTCCTTGTAAATGATGCAAAAATTGCTCCATTGCTGGAAATAGTCCCATATTATAACTAGATGATGCAAGTACAATTTTATCATATCTAAAAGCATCTTCTACCGCTTCTGCCATATCGTCTCTTGTTAAATCTGATATTGCTACTTTTTCTACTCCCTTTTCTTCTAAAATTTCTTTCATTTTAAATGCCGCTTCTTTTGTATGTCCGTGGATTGATGAATATGCAATAAATACTCCATCATCTTCTGGCTTATAACTGCTCCAAATATCATATTTATTAATATAAAAGCCTAAATCTTCTTTAAGTATTGGTCCGTGTAGTGGACATATCATTTCTACATCTAATGTAGCTACTTTTTTAAGCAATGCTTGTACTTGAGCCCCATATTTTCCAACTATGTTAAAATAATATCTTCTTGCCTCACACGTCCAATCTTCTTCTGTATCAAGTGTTCCAAATTTACCAAAACCATCTGCTGTAAATAATATTTTTTCGGCTTGTTCGTATGTACACATTACTTCTGGCCAATGTACCATTGGAGCCATAAAGAATTGTAATGTGTGTTTACCTATATTTAATGTATCTCCCTCTTTTACCTCTATTTTCCTTTCTTCTAAATTTTTTATATCAAAAAATTGTGGAATAAAGGCAAATGTTTTTAAGTTTCCTACTATTTTCATTTCTGGATATTTAGTTGCTAGGCGCTCTATATTTGCACTATGGTCTGGTTCTAAATGAGATACTACCAAATAATCTACTTTTTCTCCATTTAATTCTTTTTCCAAATTGTCAAGCCACTCTTTACTTGCTCTTTTATCTACTGTATCCATTACAACATTTTTTTCGTCCTTTATTAAATATGAATTATATGATATTCCATTTGGTACAACATACTGTCCTTCAAATAAATCTATAGTTTTATCATCTACGCCAATATATTTTATTTGATTTGTAATCTTTATATCTTTCATATATTTTCCCCCGATACCAATTTTTTTACATTATATATTGTTTATATATATTTTTCAATACCTAAATCCTATTTTAAGGCTTTTTCCCTAGTATAACAGATATAGTTCTCTCTTTATTATTTCTTAATATATTTAATTTTACTTCATCTCCTATTTCTTTTGTATAAATATAACTTCGCAGTTCACTCATTTTGTTAATTGTTATTTCATCTATTTTAGTAATTATATCCCCTATTCTTAATCCTGCCAAATAACTTGGACCGTCAACTGAAACTTGTGCCGTATATATACCTGAATTTAATTCTATATCTGAATCCAAATAAGGTATAACATTTTTATCATACGCAAATATTCCAAGATATGCTTCCTCAAATTTTCCACTTTCTGAAAAGCTCTGTATTATTGGCTTTACTATATTTATTGGTACTGCAAATCCAATACCCTCTGCATCTGTTATCTTCACCGAATTAATACCTATAACCTCACCTTTTGAATTAATAAGAGGTCCTCCACTATTTCCGGGATTAATTGTTGCATCTGTTTGAATTAGATCTTCCATATATGATTCCCCATTTTCATCTTCTATTTTTATTGTTCTATTTATTCCACTTATAATTCCTGAAGTTACTGTCCTTTGAAATTCAACTCCTATTGGATTTCCAATAGCATAAGCCTTCTGTCCAATCTTTATACTATCTGAATCCCCTAACGTAATGTATTTTAAATTAGTTGCAGATATTTTTACGATTGCTAAATCTAAATCTTTGTCTGCCCATACAACGTTTCCATTAACCGTGTTACTGTTTTCAAATGTAACATAACAATTACTATATTTTTCCCCTGCTACGTGCCAATTTGTAAGTATATATCCATCATTTGAAACTATCATTCCAGTGCCCAAACCTAAGTCTGTTGTACTATTGTTTAAAAATATAGAACTACCTTTATTTTTTATTTTTGAAATTCCAACTACGCAATCTATTGTATTTTCTAATATTTGAGTAATATCTTCGTTTGTGTTTTCTTCTTGTGTATATGAAACTCTGCTAACTTCACTTTTTTGATTTGATTGTTCACTAGAATATACGTCTATGTTTATATATGTGTCATACGCAAATATGCTGATAGTAGCTACAGCTATTATTAATATTATGATAGAAATAAATCTTTTAAATTTACTTGGTCTTTTTTTATATTCGTACATTTAATTCCTCCTCAATACTATCATTTCCTTTATTTGCTATTTTTAATCCTATAATTTGGAATTTATTCCATATCAAAAATATTATTTCTCAGCATAATTTAAATTCGTTACAACTTAAGATAATAATAACCTGCATATTTCTGAATTGTATCCCAAAAATCCTTTATTTTTGACAATTTTCTGATAAAATGTTTACAATAATTTATATTTTATGTTACAATCTAATAGAAATATTAATTTATGAGCATACTTTAAATAATAAAATTTACAATAGTGAGGATGATTTTATGTCTAATAAAAAAATGTATGGGTTAACAAATCCACAAAAATCAATTTGGTTAACCGAGCAGTTTTATAAAGGGACATCCATTGGAAATGTCACGGGTAATGTAAATATTTCACAAAAGATAAATTTTGATGCTTTAAAAAAAGCAATGAATTTATTTGTAAAAAAGACGGATGATTTTAGATTAAAATTTATTATGCATAATGATACTGTTATGCAGTATGTAGATGATTTTACTGAATTTGACGTAGAAACAGTTCCAGTAAATACTGAAAAAGATCTTAAAATTTTAGAAAGGTCAATTACGGATACTCCTTTTGAAATCTTAGACAACTTATTATTTAAATTTACAATGTATAAATTTCCGAACGGATATGGTGGTTTTATTATAAACACACATCATTTGATTGCTGATGCTTGGACGGCTGGTCTTGTTGTTGATCAAGTAATGGAAAATTATGAGTCTTTACTTAATGGTAAAATTATTTCTGACGAGCCTAATCCATCTTACATTGATTATATTAATTCTGAACAAGATTATTTAAATAGTGAAAAATTTAAAAAGGATAAGGAATTTTGGGCTGAAATTTTTGATACAATTCCAGATGTAGCTACAATTCCTAGTGTAAAAACAGATGCTTCTAGGGAACTAGATTCTAGTTCTAAAAGAAAATTATTTATTATTCCTAAAGAAACAATTTCTTTAATAAATGATTTTTGTAAACCTAGAAAAGCATCTGTTTTTAATTTCTTTATGGGTGTAGTTGCATTATATCTATCAAGAGTGTCTGGTCTTGACGAATTTGTTATTGGCACACCTATATTAAATAGAAGTAATTTTAAAGAAAAACAAACATCGGGTATGTATATAAGTACAATTCCATTCAAAATATCGTTAAATTCTGAGGATTTATTTGGAAATTTCGTATCTACTATTGCAACAGATTTTTTAAAAATATTTAGGCATCAAAAATATCCATATCAATATTTGTTGGAAGATTTAAGAGCTAAAAATAGCAATCTCCCTAATTTATATAAGGTTCTAATGTCTTATCAAAATGTAAGAACTAACAAGCAAACTTTTAGTATACCATATAATGCTACTTGGATTGGAAATAATAATATTTCTGATGATATAAATATACATCTATATGATATGAACGATACTGGAGATATTAGTATTGCGTATGATTATATACTTAATAAATACACTATTGATGATATTTGCTCTATTCATGCTAGAATTTTGCACATTATTAATCAAATTTTAGAAAATAATGAAATTAAATTAAAAGATATAGAAATAGTTACTCCAGATGAAAAAAGAAAATTATTATATCAATTTAATAATACAAAAACAGATTATCCAAAGGATAAAACAATATCACAGTTGTTTGAAGAGCAAGTAGAAAAAACTCCTGATAATATTGCTGTTGTTTTTGAAGATAAAAAATTAACATATAAAGAACTAAATGAAAAAGCAAATAGTTTAGCCTATTATTTAAGAGATACTGGTATTGGTAGAAATGACATTGTTGGCATTATGGTTAATCGTTCACTTGAGATGATTGTATCTATTCTTGCAGTTCTTAAAAGTGGTGCTTGTTATATTCCCATTGACCCAGAATATCCTCAAGACAGAATTGAATATATGTTAAATAACAGCCATTCTAAATTACTTTTAACATCCAAAAAATTAGAAAATAAGGTTAATTATGCTAAGAAATTATTTGTTGAACTTAATAATGAATTTTATAACTCTCATAAGAAAAATCTAGACAACATAAATAAATCAGAAGATTTAGCATACATCATATATACTTCTGGTTCTACTGGTCTGCCTAAAGGTGTTATGCTATCTCATAAAAATATAAATAACTTCATAAAGGGTATGACAGATGTAATTGATTTTTCTGCTAATAAAACAATAGTCTCTGTTACTACAATTAGCTTTGACATTTTTGTATTAGAAACATTATTACCTTTGCAAAGAGGACTCAAAGTTGTAATTGCAAATGAAGATGAGCAGATGAGTGCACATTTATTAAATAAACTATGTGTTGCAAATAATGTAAACATTATACAAACTACTCCCTCTCGTTTTCAATTTTTAGTTTCTGATTCTAACGAACTTGATTATCTGAAAAATGTTACGGATATACTAGTTGGTGGCGAATCTTTTCCTAAAACATTGTTAAATAAATTACAAAAATTATCTAATGCTAATATATATAATGTTTATGGACCAACTGAAACTGCAATTTGGTCTACCGTTCAAAATTTAACCAATTCTTCAAATATAACCATAGGAAAGCCAATTTCTAATACTAGGTGCTATATATTAGATAAAGATAAAAATATTCTTCCAATATTTACACCCGGAAATTTATATATTGGTGGTGATGGTGTATCTTCTGGTTATTTGGGAAATAAATCTTTAACTGATGAGAAATTCATTACCAATAAATATATAAAAAATGAAACAATTTATGATACTGGTGATTTAGCATATTATACTGATGATGGAGAATTAGTTCACTTAGGTAGAAGTGATTTTCAGGTAAAAATAAACGGACATAGAATTGAATTGGAAGAAATAGAAAATATTATAGTGTCTTTTGATGGAATTGATAAATGCGTTGTTATTAAAAAAGCATTAAATGAATTGCATAGCTGTTTATGTGCTTATTTTATTTCATCATCTGATATTGATATAAACACGCTCAAAAGCTATTTGTCCAAAAACTTACCATCGTATATGATACCTCAATATTTTATAAAATTAGATAGAATGCCATATACTCCAAATGGAAAAATAGATAGAAAAAAACTTCCTGAACCAAATATGCAAACTGCAAATAAAAAAATAATTTTATCTAGAAACAATGTAGATAAAAAACTAATAGATATATTAAAAGAATTATTATCTACTCAAAATATCAGTATCGATGATTCAATTTTTGATTTAGGTGGAGATTCCTTAACAGCTATAAATTTATGTGCAAAAATTTATAGTTCATTTAATGTACAACTTTTTGTTAAGGATATTTTGGAAAATCCCATTGTCAAAAATTTGTCTGATTTAATTTCATCTAAAAATCCTGACAGCAATAAAAATTTTATACCAAAGGCTAATAATAGTGATTATTATCCAGTATCTTCTGCGCAAGCAAGAACATATTATGCATCTAACATAGCTGGAGAAAATTCTAATTTATATAATATTACTGGTGGATTAATATTAGATAAAATGCCCGATGTTTCAAAATTAGAAAATGCACTTAATAAATTAATTGAAAGGCAACCTGCCTTAAGAACTTACTTTGATGTTGAAAATGAGCAGGTTGTTCAAAAAATTAGGGATAAAATAAAATTTAAATTAGAAATAAATTCTAATATTGTAAAAGATAAACAACTTAAATCATTTTTTGAAACTTTTGTAAAACCGTTTAATTTATCAAATGCACCGTTATTTAGAGCAGAAATAGCTGAAATGGAAAATGGAAAAGCACTTCTTGCAATAGATATGCATCATATTATTTCTGATGGAACTTCACTTTCTGTTTTGGTTAGTGATGTTTGCAAAATATATAATGATGAAGAACTTCCTGAATTAAAAATAGATTATAAGGATTATGCTGTCTGGGAAAACAATAGATTAAAAAATGGGGATTTTAAAGATGCAGAAGATTATTGGTTAGGTCAATTTAACAATGAAATTCCTGTACTTAACTTGCCAACAAAGCCTAGACCTGCTGTTCAATCTTTTAAAGGAGATAAAATATATGCCGAATTTGATAAAACAAATACCCAAAAAATAGATAAATTAGCTAGGGATTTAGGAGTTACACCATATATGATACTTCTATCTGCTTATTATATATTGCTTTCAAAATATACTTCTCAAAACGATATTGTAGTTGGAACTCCTGTTGTAAATAGGCTGTCCAGTGAACTTTACGATATCGTTGGTATGTTTGTAAACAGCTTGCCTCTTCGAGCAAATATAGATAGTACTTTAACATTTAAAAATTTTGTAAACAATATTAAGGATGTTTGTTTAGAAAGTTATAAATATGAAAATTATCCTTTTGATGAATTGGTAAAAAAATTAAATTTAACTCGTGATACAAGCAGAAATCCTTTATTCGATACTATGTTTATCTATCAAAATCATAGCTATACACCAGTATCGTTTAATGGCATCAATGCTAAATATTATATACCAAATCTAAAAATATCTAAATTTGATTTATCATTAGAAATTGTTCCTACAGATGATATGCTTAATTTATCTTTTGAATATGCGACTAAATTATTTGACGAAAAATTTATTAAAAATCTTGCAAATCATTATATCAATATAGTAAAGGCTATTTTAGAAAATAAAGATATAAAAATATCAGATATTTGTATGCTATCAGAGGATGAAAAAAATAAAATATTATACGAATTTAATGATACAAAAGTAGATTATCCAAAAGATAAAACAATAGTACAACTTTTTGAAGAACAGGTAGAGAAAACTCCTAATAATATTGCTGTTGTATTTGGCAACCAAAAATTAACATATCAAGAATTAAATAAAAGAGCAAATAGCTTGGCAAATTATTTAAAAAATGAAGGCGTTAAAAAAGGAGATTTCGTTCCTGTAGTAATGGATAGATCTATTGATTTAATTATCTCTATGCTCAGCATAATAAAGCTGGGAGCCGTATATGTACCTGTTACAACAGAATATCCAATAGAAAGAATCAATTATATTATAGATGATTCTTCATCTAATATCATAATTTGTAATAAATCTTCTGAAATTTTTCAAAATACCGTTAAAATCATAAATTTAGATAAAATTAATTATATTAATAATCCAAATGCAAATCTAAATATTGATATTAATGTAAATAATGCTTTATATGCAATATATACCTCTGGTTCTACCGGTAACCCTAAAGGAGTAAAAATAGCACATAAAAATTTAAATAACTTTATATCTTCTTTTAATAAATTGTTTGAAACATCTGCTTCCGTAGAAAAATGTTTAGCATCTACAAGTATATCATTTGATGTTAGTATATGGGAATTTTTCTTTACCTTGTTAAATGGATATGAGTTGCACTTATTTGAAGATAACAGTATTACCGATATATTTAAATATTGTGATACTATTGTATCTCACAAAATTTCCATTATGTATATTCCTCCAAATATATTAGATGATGTATTCAAAATATTGAATCAAAAGGCTGGAAAAGTTTATCTAAGCAAATTACTTATAGGTGTAGAATCTATAAAAAGTAAAACTATTGAAAAATATTACTTACTTAACCCTAATATGAAAATTATTAATGGTTATGGACCAAGTGAATGTACGATATGTGCTACGGCTTATCCCGTTACGCAAGAAAATGTGCATAACTATCCAATTATACCTATTGGAAAACCTTTATCTAATCTCAAATTATATATTTTAGATAAAGATAAAAACCCTGTTCCATTCGGAGTTAGTGGAGAACTACATATATGTGGTGATAACGTTGGGATTGGATATATTAATAATGATGAAATGAATCAAAAGAATTTTGTCCAAATACCTTTTTCTAATGAAAAAGCATATAAAACAGGAGATATTGTAAAATTAGATGAAAGTTGCAATTTAATATTTGAAGGAAGACAAGATAATCAAGTTAAGATAAATGGACATAGAATTGAATTAGATGAAATAACAAATACTATTTATTCTTATCCATATATAACAAAGTGTGTTGTTTTTGTAAATGAAAAAAAATTAATTTGTTATTTTACTTCTGATAAAAAAATAAATCAAAATGATTTATTATCATACCTTCAAAGAAAATTACCTAAATACTTTATACCAAACCATTTAATACAATTAGATAAATTTAAATTAACTTCTAATGGAAAAATTGATATGGCATACTTAAAGAATTTAAAAATTGCAAATGTTAATAAATATGTTGCTCCTAAAACAGAGCTTCAAAAGCAACTTCAAAATATATTTGAAAACGTTTTGGGCACTACTCATATTGGCATTAATGATGACTTCTTTGAAATTGGCGGAGATTCTTTATCTGCAATAAAATTACAAATAGAAGCATTTAATTGTGGAATAAATATTTCTTATAAAGATATATTTTCATATCCTACAATTTCGCAACTATCTGAAAAACCTGATATCGAAAATATATCTCAATATAATGACAATTATGATTACTCTAAAATAGATAAACTAATTTCTATTAATACTATTAATAATCATAATATCAATTTATCTAAAAAAACTCTTGAAAATGTTTTATTAACTGGTGCTACAGGATTTATGGGTAGTCATATATTAGAAAATTTAATTGAAAATACTAATTGTAATATTTATTGTATTATAAGAAGAAAAAATGATATAGATCCTGTAAATAGATTAATAGAGACTATGAATTTTTACTTTAATAATAATTTTGAAAAATATTTATATAATCGTGTTTTTGTTCTTGAAGGGGATATTACAAAAAATAATTTAGGATTAAATTTTAATTCTTATAAAGATTTAGGATATTCTGTTACTGATGTAATAAATGCAGCAGCGATTGTAAAACATTATGGAAAATCTCAAATATTTAATGATATTAATGTTGTAGGAACTCAAAATCTTATTACATTTTGTAATAAATTTAACTGCTCTTTTAATCATATATCAACATTAAGTGTTTCAGGTACATTAATAGATGATAGATCAGAAAATACAAAAAATAATTTAAATAATGATACATTTAATGAGACTAATTTATTTATAAATCAGGATCTTTCAAATATATATGTACGTAGTAAATTTTTAGCTGAGCGATTAATTTTAGAAAATATGTTAGAAAATAATTTAGATGCTAAAATCTTTAGATTAGGTAATATAACAAATAGATATTCAGATGGTAACTTTCAAATTAATATTTCTGAAAATGCCTTTATAAATAAAGTTTCTGCTTTTTTAAATATAGGTCAACTTCCTAATAATATATTGGATGAATATGTTGAATTTACTCCTGTTGATTTATGTGCAGAGGCTATTATCAAAATTCTATTATGTAAAACTCCTTTCAATATTTTTCATATGCATAATAATAATTATATTACTTTTAAAGATTTAATATTGACTTTAAAAAATTTAGGTTTTACAATTAAAATAGTTTCACCTGAGGATTTTTATTCTTTAGTAAAAGATATATCTGCAGATAAAACTCAAAAAAATATTATTTCTGGCATTGTTAATGATTTTGATAAAAACAATTTAATTTCATATAAAAATAATATAAAAATATCAAGTCCTTTAACAGATAGTATTCTTAAAAAAATAGCTTTTAAATGGCCAATAATTGATAAGGATTATATTCAAAAATATGTAGATTATTTAAAATCAATTGGTTATATTAAAAAATAAATATGGAGATGAATTTTTATGGGATCTTATTTAGTACCATTTATAGGATTATCTATAACTGAAATTTTAACGTTGTTTCTTTATATTGTCATAGATAAAATGAAAGCACCAAAACAGCTAAAATATTCATTTTGCAGTATATTCGTTTGCTTACTTATTTGTTTTACAGGTTTACTATTACAAATAACATTTTCTAATTGTTTAAACATTGTAAATCCAATATATTTTGATTATTTTGTGTATATAGGAACTTGCTTTTTACCTGTTTGTTTTTTGATAATGAGTATAATATTTTCTAATACAAAAGTAAAATTTTCTAAAAAATATTTGCTTTTATTCATTATACCTATTTTATCATTATTAATACTTTGGACTAATGATTTACATCACCTATTTTATAAACAATATTCTATAAATATGAATGAATGGGTATATGGTCCTTGGTTTTATGTACATTCATTATATTCATATTCTTGCTTGTTTATTGGAGTTATATTCTTAATGCGTTATTCTATTAAAAATGCCGGATTCTTCTCGAAGCAATCATTGTTAATAATTATAGGAGTTTCAATTCCTCTAATTGTAAATATTTTAGGCAGTTTGCAAATAATTTCTATGACCATTTATATAACACCAATTACATTTGCAATAACGGTATTCTTTGTTGCACTTGCAATATTCAAATTTGACTTTTTAAAAGTTACTCCAATAGCTTTGCAAAAAATCGTTGATAGAATATCAGATGCATACATAGTTATAAATGATGATAATAAAATTATAGATTTTAATCAAACCCTTTTAAATATATTCAATGTTGCTTCTACTGACATTAGAAATAAAAATTTATTTGAATTATTACAAAAATATAGTGATTTAGATATTAATATAAATACTTTAAAAAAATCACTTAATGAGGCAAATAATTCAGATAAAACAATATTATTAGAAAAATATTTTCCAAAAATAAATAAATATTTTCATATTGAAATTAATCGTATAGAATCAAAAAGAGATTTTTTAGGTATTCTTATACTATTAAAAGATGTTACCCAGCATAATAAAGATATGCAAACTATAAAAGATAATCAAGATATGCTCGTTGAAAAAGAACGTTTAGCTTCACTTGGTCAAATGATTGGTGGTATAGCACATAACCTAAAAACACCTATAATGTCCATTGCGGGTGCTACTGAAGGATTATCTGATTTGATTAAGGAATATGATTCGTCAATCGAAGATCCAGAAGTAACACCACAAGACCATCACGATATTGCAAAAGATATGAATGAGTGGATAGAGAAAATAAGAACTCATTTATCATATATGTCTGATGTAATTACTGCTATAAAAGGACAAGCAGTTGCCTTCTCAGAACAAACTTCTAGCGAATTTACTATTAAAGATTTAATAAATTATGTGGATATATTAATGAAACACGAACTAAAAAATGCATTAGTAAATTTAAATATTCAAGCTGATATTGATACTTCTACAACTGTAAAGGGTAATATTAATAGTTTAGTACAAGTAATAAATAATATCATTTCAAATGCTATACAAGCATATCAAACACAAGGTAAGGCAAATGAAAACATAGATTTCAGAATATATAAAGAAAAAAATAATATAATATTTAAAATACAAGATTCTGCTGGTGGGATACCAAAGAAAGTGCAAGATAAATTATTTAAGGAAATGGTTACAACAAAAGGCAAAAATGGTACAGGCCTTGGACTATTTATGTCTTATTCGAATATCAAAGC
Organism: uncultured Clostridium sp.; assembly: GCA_964479635.1. GTDB lineage: Bacteria > Bacillota > Clostridia > TANB77 > CAG-508 > CAG-452. Next base: position 12,788 of record CAYZMV010000012.1, read on the forward strand.
TCACTTTAATGGTAAATTAAAATATGAAACTGAAAAAGGTAAGGGAACTACCTTCTTTATAGAAATTCCAATGATATAATTTAATTATAATCAAAAATGGGGGAATAATATGGATTTTATTAATGAAATAATTGATATGTTTAAAAATTTATCTCTTAAAAATATTGTCGATATTGGTATAGGACTAGCAATAATTGTAATATTCAAAATATTTAGTCCTTTACTTGCATATATAATAGTGAAGATGTTTAAGTTTAAAGAAAAAGATAAAAAGAAAATTAAGGAAAATGGATTTTATAATCCTCTAAAAATATTTTTTGTACTTCTCGGTGTTTATGTAGGAGCTATGGCTTTAAAACTTCCAGCGAATGTTTTTAGCATTATAACCAAAATATTTAAAATTTGCATAATAATACTCATAGCCAAAGGCTTTTCTAATTTATTTAATTCTAATTCTGAAACATTTAGTAATATTAGGAAAAAACTTCATATAAATGGAACAGATGCAACAATAAATTTCGTTAGTAAAATTGCTAAATCTTTAATTTATATAGTGGCTGGATTTATCGTTATTGCTGAACTTGGATATGATTTAAGCGGTCTAATTACAGGTCTTGGAATAGGTAGTGTCGTAATTGCACTGGCTGCACAAGATGTTGCTAAAAATTTTCTTTCCGGATTAGCTATAATTTCTGATAGACCATTTGATATTGATGATTATATTGAAGTAGATAAATATGCTGGAACAGTTGAAGATATAACTTTTAGAACTACTAGAATAAGGGATATCAATAATAAAGTGACTATACTGCCTAACAGTTTGCTTACAACTACTCCTATTGTAAATGGAACCAAAATAGAAAAAAGGAGATATGATGCACTCATAACATTGGAATTAAACACTCCTTTAGAAAAGGTTTCATCTTTAGAGAGCAATATAAGAACCACATTAACTAACAACACGCACATTTTACCAGAAAATATTAGAATATTTTTTGATAAAATTTCCGCTGATGGAATAGATCTCTCTATCAGTTGCTATACTGATATAATAAATTATGAAGAATTTTTAAAATTTAAGGAAGATATGAATTACTTTTTATTACAGATGATTAATCAGTCTGGCGTAGAACTTGCTTATCCATCTCAATCAGTGTATTTAAAAAAAGATTAAAAAAATAATATTTTTTCAAACAGGATTTAAAATTATCCTGTTTTGCTTATGATATCTTTTTTCATTTTATTCATAATCTTTTTTTCTAACCTAGATATATAACTTTGAGAAATACCGAGCATATCTGCGACTTCTTTTTGGGTTTTTTCCGTGCCACTGATAAATCCAAATCTTAATTCCATTATATTTTTTTCTCTATTACTCAACTTTTCTATTGATGCCTTCAATAATACCTTATCTACTTCATCCTCAATTTCTCTTGATGTTATATCAGGTTCTGTACCAAGAATATCTGATAATAATAATTCATTTCCATCCCCGTCTTGATTAAGTGGTTCATCAATAGAAATTTCGCCCTTTATTCTATTACTTCTTCTTAAGTACATTAAAATTTCATTTTCAATACATCTAGAAGCATATGTGGCTAGTTTAATATTTT
>CAYZMV010000013.1:0-13728 GCA_964479635.1 uncultured Clostridium sp.
TATGGATCATATGCAAGAGGAGATTATAATAGGGATTCTGACATAGATATTATGATTTTAACAGATCTTTCTGATGACGAAATAATAAAATACAGGAGTGAAATTGCTCATTTGACTTATGATGTTGAGTGTGATAACAACTTTGAAATTAGCTTATCGCCATTATTAAAGAATATAGATAAATTTAATTATTGGCTAGAAGCTTTGCCATTTTACATGAATATTCAAAAAGAGGGAGTGGTGTTAAGTGAGTCCTAAAATATCAAAAGAATTGTCAAGACACAGGATAGAACAAGCTAAAGAAGAATTAGAGGCAAGTAAAATGCTTTATAAAACAAAATTTTATAAATCTGCTAACAATAGAGCATATTACTCGATTTTTCATAGTATAAAAGCAGTTCTAGCGCTAGAGCCAATAGATTTTAAGAAACATAAAGATGTAACGGCATATTTTAATAAAAACTATGTAAATACAGAAATTTTTCCTAAAAAACTTGGTCATAAAATTGCAGAGGCTGTTACAATAAGAGAGGATTCAGATTATGATGATGAATATATTGTAAAACCAGAAGAAACGGAAGAACAAATAAATACTGCAGAAGAATTATTGACTTTAGTGGAGAAATATGTAAATAATGTGGAGGAATATTAGCAAATTTATGACAATAGAACAAATATTAAATAATAAAAATTTTGAAAATGAATATAATGCTATTACAATAAATAATAATAAGCCTTTTACGTTCATTGAAAAAGATTATAAAATAGTAGAAGGATTACCACAATATACTGATGCTGAAAAAGCAGGAAGAAGTGAAGTAGCAATAGCCATTATAAGTCCTAACACATTATCTATCTATACAAGCAGGAATATTGAGTATCCTTCCCCTATAAATTGGACAGAAACAATAGAAAAAGCTAAAATTTATAATAAAAGTCATATTATAGGTTATAGACTTTCAGCTAAAAGAGCTGATCCTAATAATATATTTATTGGCACGGAATATTTAAATCAAATAACTATGAAACGTATTGAAAACAAAATATACAGAGATGTGAAAAAAAATAAAAGAGTATATTTATACAAAGTTACACCAAAATATAAATTTAAAGAAGATATTGTTCCTATTGGGGTTTTAATAGAGGCAGAAACTATTGATGATTTAAAGAAAAAACAATTATGTAAGTTTTGTTACAATATCCAAAAAGGAATTAAAATTAATTATTATGATGGTGGAAATAAACCAATAGAAGAAGTTTATGGAAAAAGAGAAAATACAGCTATTTTAAAAAAGAAACGAAAGGTAAATGATGAAGATAATAAATATAGAGAATATTCAATTAATATTCGAACAAAGACATTTCATTTATTAACAAAAAATTGTAGCTATATACGAGATATAGAACCTAAATATATTCAAGAAACGAAAGCATCTAGGGAAGGTATTAAAGCTAAAGGATATAAATTGTGCAAGAAATGTACAAAAATAAAAAATAAAGGTAATAAAAAATAGAAGAGCACCAGTAGGGTGTTCTTTTTTGATGCAAAAAAGAGGTGATGTATATTGACAGATATGCTTGTAGAATTAATACAAAATTTTATAAGAGGTTCAGAATCTACATTAAATTCATTATTTAATGCTATGATAAATTTAGTATTCTTTATTGAAAGAGAACTTACAGCTAATTCTAATAATATTGATTTTAATGAGATATATAAAATTGTATTTAATTATGCATCATATATTTTGGTAATAGTATTTATAGTCAAGGCAATAAGAATTTATTTATTAATGCGTGAACGGAGATAGTGAACAGAATCCAATACAATTAGTAGTTGGAATGTTAAAAGCAGTGATTGTTATGATATGTTTTAAAGAAATATATACAATAGGAGTTGGAATAGTAGAAGAATTTTTAAATTCAATTTCAGGTGTAATGACTTTGCAGTCTACCAATTTATCAGAAACACTATTAAGCAACATCGGACGGAGGAATATTTACAGCAGTTGCTTGTTTAGTACTGCTTATTTGTTGGTTACTTTTAATTTGTCAATTTATTATGAAAGGCATTGAAGTATTAGTAATGAGAATTGCAATACCATTTGCAAGTATAGGACTTCTTAATAGTGATAGTGGAGTATTTCCTGATTATATTCGTTCTTTCCTAATGACAGCATTTACATTAGTAATACAATTATCTTTATTGAATTTATCTATTGTATCGTTATTATCTAGAAAGCTAATATATGGAATAGCAATAGCTATTGTAGCTGTTAACACTCCTATGATAATGAGTAAATATATGATTAAACCACACGGAAGTATTATAAATTCGATAAGTAATACAGCTAGGTCAATGAGAGCATTGTTACCTAGAGGAAGGCATTAAATATGGAAACATTAAAAAATATAATAAATATACTAAAAATATTGGGTGTATCAATAGCAGGAATAACATTTATAATTCTTATGATAAAAATTGCAATAGAACCAGAGATGAAATCAAAATATTTGAAACTTACTAAACATTTACTTATGGCAACAATTTTAATTTCAATTTCGTTATCTCTTTTAGAATTGCCTAAATATTATTATGGTGATTCAATACAAATTGTTGATAACCAAAAATCAGAGACTACTATTGGGGAATTAAAAGACGAAGATTGCCAAGGTAGAGAAACTGTAAATATAGATGGTAATTGGTATGTAGTTACTGATGCAAATGTTACTTTATGTGCAGTATCAGAAGATAAAAAACTTGTGCAAAGTTATACCACTGTATCAGGTTTAGAGATTAGTATAGGAGAGTATAAAGTAGAAAATTGTTGTGTATTAAGACCATTTTCAAAATGTCAAGGTACATTTAAGGGATATTTTGCAGATATAAGCTATTATAGGGATTCAGATGGATTTATATTCCCAAGTGATTATACTTATACAGCATATATAAATGCTAAAAACAACAGTCAGAATTTTGAACGGAGGAGGAACAGTTGATAGATAGTAAAAAACAAGTAAAAATACCAAAACAAATAAGATTAAAAACAGAATTCTTTGCTGGATTTGGTATAGAAGAATTAATAAAAACTATAGTTGTTGGAGCAATAGCAGGGATAGTAGCATATATAATATATAAAATAACAGGACAAGCAATAATTTCTACTTTGCTTGTTATTGGTGCAATAGCTGTCTCAGTTGTGTCGCTAATAAAAAATAATAGTAATTTTTCAATGGTAGACACAATAACCAATATTATAAAATATGAATTTATGCAAAAAGAGTATAGATATGAAAGAGGTGATTTTAATAATAAAACTATTTCAAAAAAACAATAAAAACCAATCTCTAAATGAATTTTTAAATATAAAAGATATAAAAGAAAATTACTTGTATACATTGGATGGACAAGTAATTCTTTTTATTAAAGTAAATCCTATAAATATTGAATTATTGTCAGATGAAGAACTAGAACAAAAGATGGATTCTAATAGTATTGAATTTAGTAATGAGCAATATCCATATAAAATTCTAGTAATTCCAAGAGCAGTAGATATATCAGAACATATTAGAGAGCAAGAAGAAATAAAAAATAATATACAAGATGATATATGTATTAAAATTATAAATAATAGGATAATTACTACAACTGAATTAGTAGAAAATAAAAATATTATAGAAAATGAATTCTATATTATGATATATGGTAAAAATGCAGAAAATATAGAAATAGAATTAAATAAGAGAGCAAATAACTGGATTAATAGACTAAAGAATTGTGATTTGACAAGTTATATATTAGAAGAAAGAGAAATCATATTGTTAATAAAGAGTTTTACAATAACAGAATTTGCGAGAACAGAAGGGACAGATTATTCAGATAATATTGTCAAAATTAAAAAGAAAGGAGTTTAATGTTAAAAACAAATGAAGTATATAATATGGATTGTATGGAAGGGATTAAATTATTAGATGATAACAGTATTGATTTAGTTGTGATGGATCCGCCATATTTATTAAATTTAACTAAAGTAAAAAAAACATCAAGTTTTAATAATTATGCAAATGAATTAATTGGATTAAAAGATGGATTTGATTTGAAAGTACTTGACTTATTAATTCCTAAAATGAAAAAAATAAATATGTACATTTACTGTTCTAAAAGGCAAGTTAAGGATTTAATATCATATTTTACAAACAAAAATTGTAACTATGAGATACTTACTTGGCATAAACAAAATCCGAGTCCACTAATAAATAACAATTATTTACCAGATACTGAATATGTAATATTTGCAAGAGAAAAAGGAGTAAGATTATATGGCAATTATCATACAAAAAGAAAGTATTATATATCAGGAGTAAATCAAGCTGATAAGAAAAAATACAAACATCCAACAATTAAACCATTAGCTTTTATAGAAAATCATATAATAAATTCTAGTAAAGAAGGAGATTTAGTGTTAGATTGCTATTGTGGGAGTGGTACTACACTTGTTGGAGCAATAAAAACAAATAGAAATTTCATAGGATTTGAGATAGATAAAAATTATTATAAAATAGCAAAGCAAAGGGTTGAAGAAACTCTCGCAGAGGTAAAAAAACAGTGAAAAAACAAGTTCAGAATAATTATGAACTAATCGATTTAATTACACCAATTCGGAGGATTAAAATTTGATAGAAACGAGATATATATAGGTGATAGATTTGCTAAAATATATACAATAGTTCATTATCCATCAAATATTGATATGGGTTGGATGGCAAAATTAATTGAAACAGCAGGAGCAATTTTTTCTATTAATATTGAGCCAACAGATAATACTGAATTAATAGAATCATTAGATGCTAGAATTAGAGATGCAGGGAGTCTTTCAAAAGTCGCAAAAAATGAATCAGTAAAGCAAATGAGAGAATCCGAGGTAAAAGAAGCATCAGATATAATAAATAGAATGATAAATAATAATGAAGTGGTTTCTTATTTAACAATTTATATATGTGTATCGGCTCAAGAAGAAAAAGAATTAAATAACAAATGCAAAGAAATAGAACGAGAAGTACAGAAATTAAAATTAAAGATTAGACCAGTAACAAATTTCTTACTTAAAAGTGGATTTAAAGCAGTAGCACCATTTTTTACTATTCAAGAAGATTTAACAGAATACTTTAAAAGAAATATTTTAACTTCTAGTTTTACTGGAGGTTTTTTATTTAATACAAATACTTTTATAGATTCAGGGGGATATTATTTTGGAATAAATCAAAATGGAGGAATAATCATCTTTAATATATGGCATAAGGATTTAGATAGAACTAATAGTAATATGGTAGTTGTTGGTAGTTCTGGAAGTGGAAAAAGTGTAGCTGTGAAACATTTAGTATATAATGAAGTACCAACTTCAAAAATCCTAATAATAGACCCTGAAGATGAATATACCTATCTTGCAAAGAATTTAAAAGGGAAAATAATAAATTGTGGTGGTAGCAATGCAGGACAGATATTAAATCCTTTACAAATAAGAGTGTCTGATAATGAAGAAGAAGGTATAAATTCAATAGCTTTGCATTTTCAATTTTTACATACTTTTTTTGAAATACTATTTCCAAGTTTAACAGATATAGAATTTTCTGTGTTGGATTTAACATTAGAAAAATTATATAACAAATTTGGGATAAACCAAAATACTGATATTAGTAAATTAGAAAATACAGATTTTCCAATACTAGAAGACCTGTATTATTTTTTAGAGCAAGAAAGTAAAAAGGAAAATAAAAAAGAATATTCAAAACTACTTTCATTATTAAGACCAATTTCAATAGGTCAAGCATCTAGCATATGGAATGGGTATACAGATATAACAATAGACACTAGAATAACAGTATTTAATACAAAAAATATGCAAGAGTTTCAAATTCAATATAAAAGAGCACAGTATTACAATATAATGAGTTATGCTTGGGAAATATTAAGTAAAAATATAGATGAAAAAGATATATTAATCGCAGATGAATGTCATGTATTGGTAGATCCAAATATACCACAGACATTAGAGTATGTTAGAAATATTAGTAAAAGAGCAAGAAAGTACAACTCAAGTATTATAGTAATAACTCAATCTATTGAAGATTTTTTAGATGAAAGGATAAAATTATATGGACAAACTTTACTTGCTAATTCTACATATAAAATGTTTTTTAAAATGGATGGTCAAGATTTAAGAGATGTTGTGAAAGTATTTAATTTAACAAAAAAAGAAGAAAGTTTATTATATAACGCAAAAAGGGGTGAATGTTTACTAACAGCAGGGACTAGAAAAATATATACAATATTGCAAATACCATTACAAGAATTACAGATTATAGATGAACATTTTTATAGTGGTGAGCAATATGACTAAAATAATAATAGGGGTAGTATTATTTATTGTATTAGTATGTGCAGGATATTGTTCATCTTTTTTTAATTCTGTGTCAAATAATGAATATCAAAATACAACAGGACAATTTATTTATAATGGTACTTTTTTAACACCAGTTGAAAACTTTATATGTGTAACAAGTAAATATGGAAAACGAGAAGCACATGGAGTTGTACATAGTAATCATACAGGAATTGATTTATGTGGAAGTATAGGAAGTAAAGTAATGTCTGTAAAAGATGGTCAAATAACATGGGCAGGTTGGCAAAAATATTATGGAAATTGTGTAGAAATAAAACATATAAATAATGAAAATGGAACAGTTTATTATACTTTTTATGCTCATATGAGAGATAATTCAATATGTGTACAAAATGGACAAATAGTAACAGAAGGGCAAGTTATAGGAACACAAGGTTCAACAGGAAATTCTACAGGTGACCATTTACATTTTGAAATTAGACTTGAAGATAAAAGTACAATAGATCCTGCACCATATTTGTTTAATGAAACATAGAAGGAGATGCTTATGAAAGAGAGTAAAAACGTAAAGGAATTAATATTTTATGCTATTATTGTGGCTATATTATTAATAGTAATTATTATTAATAATATATATTGGAAAATAGGTAAAGAAAATACAATTAATAATCAAGAAACACATTTATTAGAAATAAACAATATAACTTATAATGTGCCATATGAAGAGCGATGGCTTGATTAATGGAGGTGAATCCAATGATTAGTTATATTGCTAATATAGATACATCACAGATAATACAAAAAATATGCAAAAGACAAAATATATTGGTATTAAATTCACAAAATATTGAAACAGATATAACTCAATATGTAAAAGAAACAAAAGTAAATTTTAATTTAATAAAATATTTAATTATTGACTTATCAATTATTACAAATTCAGAAACAGAAATAATTGGGTGCATATATAATTTTTCAAAACTATATACAAAAACTAGAATTATAATATTAGCACCTAATTTTGATGAACAAAATATTATACTGACTAATTTGTATGAATTAGGTTTTTACAATATTATAAATGAAATCGATAAGGATATGATTGAAGAAAAACTGGTTACAGCATTGAGTGAAAAAGGAATACAAAAGAATGAATCTAAAAAGTTTAAAAAGAGAACAGAAGTAGTTAAAAAAGAAAATAAAATAATTAATAAAATCAGCAATAAAACTATTAAGAAAAGTAAGAAAAATAAAATAGGTAAACAACAAAAAAGTGATATACCAAGAGATAAGGTATATCTTTTTTCTTTGCTTTTAGAAGCGGTTACTAGACTTGTAAAATTTATATTTTATTTAATGATTTTTATTTTAACATCGATTGGTTTAACTATTTTAATGAATCCACAATTAAGGGATGTAGTATTTCAAATATTTGATTTGAAATAGGAAAGGAAAAATATGCATAAAACTTTAATTTGCGTAGAAAAAAGGGATTTTCACAGAATTGTAGATATTTCAAGACAGTATGCTGGTGGCGATTTAAATAAATGTTATATTTTTAACAAAAAAGGCTATACATCTGAATTATATAAAGAAAAGAAAATCAATGGGGTAGATTGTGTAATATTTGGCTGGTCAAAATATTGTTTAGATATAAGTGGTCTGAAAAATGGATATGATATTGCAGGGTTAATTTATGAAATGGATAATGCAAAAAAAGGATATATATTAATGGAATTTGAGGACAAAATGCTTGTTAACTTTAAAGATAGAAGTAAAATACCAGAATTAAAAACAGCAATGAATATTGATAAAATAATCACAAGAGATGATTTTTCATTAGTATATGATGACGATGATACTAAAAAAGAGGAGGAAGAGGAATTTGAATAAAACAAAAATTATAGGTTTAACTTTATTATTAACTATACTTTTAGGAACTATAAGTTTGGCAAATAGTAACAATGAATTAAAAACAATAAAAAATGAAAAAACAGTACCAATAGAAAATGTTGATAATTATAAAAATTCTATAAATAATGAATTGGTATCTGATGGTGTGAGTTTTACATTGAAAAATGTAGAAGAAATAGAAAACAAGAAAACATTGACAAAAGATAAAGAAATTAGTGAAGAACTTATAGTAACTACAAATGACAAATACTATATTCTTAATTTATTTGAAAGTAAAAAGAATATTAAAGAAGACGGGTATATTGGTATATTAGAATTACAAAACAATTCATTAGATGTAAAAGTTAATGATAGTTATAAAGAACAATATAAAGTATATCTGCAAAAAGAATATACTAATGTTGCAAGTAATGAATTAGATAATATTCCAAAACAAATTGAAAAAGATGGAATAACTTACTATCTAGTTAATCCTGTTTGGAATATTGCAAGTACAGAAAAAATTGAAAATAATGATGTACCAACATCGTATAATGGAATAATGAATTATGAGGGAATAAAAGAAAAAACAATAATAAAAAATTATAAAGCAACAGTAAAATATAAAGGAACATTAGAAAAAGAAATTATAGAGTCTATTACATTCAAGACTGAATATGAAGAAATACCAAAGGAGGAGACAAACTATATAATTCCAGTTATAGCAACAACAGGAGGAATTATAGTTTTTAGTGGTATTATAATATTTAGTTTAAAAGATGTAAAAATATATAATTTACAAAATGGAAAATATAAGCTAGTAAAAAAAGTGCATTTAGATAAAAACAAAATGCTTATAGACTTAACACCTATTAACTGGCAAACAAAAGTATATAAAATAGTTCTTTCAAAATCATTGTATAAAAGTATAGAAGGTAAAAATATTAAATTTAAATATTTTGACAAACTCAGCAATTATACAATAGTAAATAGAGAATTTGAAATAAAAATATAGGAGGTATGACTTGAAAAAAATATTATGTTTTATAATAAGTGCATTGCTTTTTGTAGTACTATTATTAATTATTATTAATAATAGTAACAGGGAATTAGTAGATGCAAATGATATAAAAACAGATGATGAATTTGAAAATGTAACTTATGATAAAGAAGAAGATATTTTAGATGATTCTGTGCTTGGAATATTGTCTATTGAAAAAATTGGACTTAAAGCAACTGTCAAAGAAGGAACAACAGATGAAGTATTATTAAACTATATAGGTCATATAGAAGATACAGATACTTACGATGGAAATATTGGACTTGCAGGACACAATAGAGGGTATGAAAACAGCTATTTTTCAAGAATAAATGAGTTAGAAATAGGGGATATCATAAATTATAAAACAAAATTTTATAATAGGACATATATTGTAGATAATATTCGAGTAATATATGAAACAGATTGGAGTATGCTTAAAAGTACAGAAGAAAATAAACTAACATTAATAACGTGTATAACAGGTAAAAGAAATCAAAGATTATGTGTTCAAGCTATTGAATCAATGTCGAATTAAGAGAAATTGTGTCAAATTAAGAGAAATTGTGTCAAATGACTTGTGTAAATTCCTAAAAAGTGTTAAAATAAGAACAAAAAGGAGTTAATTAGTATGTCACTATGGAAAAAGTTTTGTAATACAGATATAATTGTAAAAATAATTATATTAATCTTACTGTTTATAATAGCTGTAGCAACAATAACAGTTATAACACGATATAAAAATGCAAGTATAGAAACTCAATCTAATGATGTAAATATATTAGATAACAATAATATAGAATCTGACAATACAATTATAGAAAATAATATTGCAGAAGATAATTTAGGTGCTGATAATAATGCAACTATGGAAGAAACATCAAAAGACAACAACAATCAAACAATTAGTAAGAGTGAAAGTGCTAGTAAAAGTATAACAAATTTAAGTAAAAGCAATGAAAAGAATACAGATACTAAAAAGGAAACAAATACTAAATCAAACACAACTAATAATGAAAAAACAGAACAGCACGAAAATTCAAATAGTGAAAAGAGTATACAGGATACAGAATCCAAAATACATATAAATCTAGAAAAATATGATAGATATGATAGATTGAGTAATGGATATAGATGCTTTTCAAGAAATTCGACAGAAATTGCAAAATTAAAAACATTAATAAATCAGGCAATACAAGAATTTGGCTATACTAATGTACAAATACAAGAAGACAAATCAATAGTAAGTGATAGATATTTTACAGCAAACAAAGTTAATGTTGAGAATGCAGTTTATAATAGTGATGGATTCACTATATATTATTATGCTGAATCAGAATATCATGTTGATCTTAATGGAGCTGAATCACTCTTCCAAGTTAGGTCATATATAAAAGTAAAATAATGATAAAATTTAATAATTAATAATATGTAGAACAAATAGAATTAGGAGATGTCTTAATAGCTATTTGTTTTTTTAATGGAGGTAAAAATTTATGAGAAAAGAAATAAAAAATAAGTATTTAATAATAATGTCTATTTTTCTTATTTTAGTTAGTAGTATTATTCCTAATTTTGTTAATGCTATTAGCATAAAAGAAGATTTAACATTAAGAGGATATGGAACAGTACCATATCATTTGAGAAGTAAATCTCTTGGAGGAGGATATGTAAGTACGCATCTAGTAGGGTATTACGAAAAAGAAAATTTTTATCCAGCTTATTGTATGAATGTTGAACGTTCAGGAGCAGACAATAGTCACAATCATACGGTTAATTTAATGGAATTACTTAAAGATACTGAAAAATACAATAAAGTTTGGAGAGTTGTGGTAGCAGGATATCCATATCACACTGCAGAAGAACTTGAGGTTAATGATTGGAAATATGCTTATCAAGCAACAAAATTAGCTATATATTGTGTTCTTGGTCAAGCAAATGTAGATAATTACTATGCAGATGATGAAATAGGACAAAAAACAGTAAATTTAATAAAGAAATTAGTTAATGAGGGTAATAATGGCAGTGCAACATATAAGACACCAGTTGCAAATATTACAGCATCTGGGGAGATGACATTAAATGGTGATTATTATATTCAAAACTATAAAGTAACATCAAATGTAGATATAAAATCATTTGATGTAGCAAAAACAGGATTTCCAAATGGAACTATAATAACTGATACAAGTGGAACAGAAAAAAGTACCTTTAATGCAAATGAAACTTTTCAAATCAGATTGCCAAAAGATATAGTTGAAACATCTGATATTAACGGAACAATAAGTGTTACAGTAAGTTCAAAATCATATGCAATTTTTTATGGTAAAACGTATGATGAAAGTCTACAAAATTATGCAGTAACGGCTGACCCAATTTCTTTAACTAACACTACTTTAAATTTAAATTTAAAGGGGAATACTGCAAGTATTAAAATAAAGAAGGTAGATGAAGATACAGGTGAAGCTATTGAAGGAGTTACATTTGAATTAACAACTGAAGATGGTAAGCACATAGGTACAGCAACAACAGATGAAAATGGAAATTTAATATTTGATGATTTGTATCAAGATGTTTATGTATTAAAAGAAGTTAAAACTAATGATAATTATGTAATTTTGCAAGAAACAGTAAATATTCCTGCATATTATAATAAAGTAACAGAAGAAACAATTACAAATAAACACAAAACTGGTAATTTGAAAATATATAAAGTAGACAAAGATAACAATAAAATTGCATTAGGAGGAGTTAAATTTGAACTATATAGTGAAGAATTTGATAAAATAATAGGTGAATATGTAACAAATGCAGATGGTGAAATATATATAGAGAATTTGAGAACTGGCAATTATAGATTGCACGAGACGGCAACAAATAAGTGGTACAATTTATCCGAAGATAAGAATATTGTAATTGAGTGGGAAGAGACAACAGACATTACAGTAGAAAATGAGTTAAAAAAATCACAAATAAAAGTAATTAAAGTTGATAAAGAAAATAATGAAATAAAATTAAAAGATGTAGAATTTGAGGTAATGGATCAAAACGGAAATGTATTAGAAACAATAAAAACAAATGAAGAAGGAGAGGCAATAACATCTCTTTATCCTGTTAGAGATTATCCTTATTTGTATTTGAGAGAAATAATAACAAATGAAAAATATGTTTTAGATAATAACATTTATAAAATTGAATTAAAAGAAAATGAAATAGTAAATCAAACATTTGAAAACCAAAAAATTAAAGGACAAATAAGGGTTATAAAAACAGCAGAAGATGATAATAAAATAACAGGCGATAAGAAAGGAACACCAATACCAAATGTAGAATTTGATGTGTTTGATGAAAACAAAAACTATATTGAAACAATTATTACAGGAGAAGATGGAACAGCTATTACAAGTCCATTAGAAAAAGGTATAAAATACATAAAGGAGAAAAAAAGTGGAGAATGGTATTTATTAAATGAAAATGAATACACAGCAGAGATTGTGAAACACGGCGAAATAGTAGAATTAAACATTACTAATAAACCAGAAAATCCTGATGTAGATATTGAAAAGACAGGAATTATTCAAACTACTGCAAATGAAGAGATTCGTTATGATTTTAAAATTAAAAATACAGGCAATGTTCCACTAGACCACTTTACTTGGATAGATTATTTACCATCAGATTATGTAAGAATAGGAAAATTAATAACAGGAACATATAATCAAGACTTAAATTATTCAATATATTATAAAACTAATAAAAATGATTATAAATTACTAAAAGATAATTTGAATACTGGTGTAAATAATTATATAGATTTCTCTAATTTAAAATTAGAAAAAGACGAATATGTAACTGAATTTAAAGCAGACTTTGGAACAGTTGGAGTAGGATTTGAATCTGTTATAAATCCATATATATTTGTAAAAGTAAATAGTAATGTAGAAAATGATGATACATTTACAAATAGAACAAGAATTGAAGGAGATAATAAAGGTTATTTAGTTTGGGATGAAGATAATCATACAACAAAAGTATATGAAAAAGAAATAAAAGTTAAAAAGTTACCAAGAACAGGCGTGTAAAATAATAAGAAAGCACTTATAAGTATATTGCTTATAAGTGTTTTCTTATTCATAAAAACGAGAGATGCCGTAAACTCGTTATAAAACAATAAAGAGATAAGTTTGGTCAGCTGTTGCAATAGAATGACTTGCAGTATTCTTAAGCAGTCTACTTAAGAATATATGTGTAGGTGAGATTTCGTAACGAAGACTCACAATAAATAAAGAGTTTTAGGAGGCAAAGCTTGAAAAAGGATATACTGATGTGAAAAGTGTGGGCAAGTATGCACAAAGACTTATGTCGGCATCAGTAGTAGATATAAATCTACATACT
>CAYZMV010000014.1:0-7834 GCA_964479635.1 uncultured Clostridium sp.
CATTTTTTATAATAAGTGGTTCAGACTTTGTTGAAATGTTTGTTGGTGTTGGTGCATCAAGAGTAAGAGATTTATTTGACCAAGCAAAAAGAAATGCTCCGTGTATAATATTCATAGACGAAATTGATGCAGTTGGACGCCAAAGAGGAGCCGGACTTGGCGGTGGACACGACGAAAGAGAACAAACATTAAATCAATTATTAGTTGAAATGGACGGATTTGCCTCTAACGAAGGAGTTATAGTTCTTGCTGCAACAAATAGGCCAGATGTTTTAGATAAAGCATTATTACGTCCAGGTAGATTTGATAGACAAATAGTAGTTTCGGCACCAGATGTAAGAGCCAGAGAACAAATATTAGAGGTTCATAGCAGAAAGAAAAAAATAGCAGATGATGTTGATTTAAAAACAATAGCAAAAAATACAGCTGGATTTGCAGGGGCAGATTTAGAGAATGTGTTAAATGAAGCAGCTCTTCTTTCTGCACGTAGAAATAAAAAAGAAATAGGTATGGCAGAAATTGAAGATGCTATGATAAAAGTTACAATGGGTCCAGAAAAGAAAAGCAGAGTTAGAAGTGAAAAAGAAAACAAATTAGTTGCCTTTCACGAAGCTGGTCACGCAGTTGTAAGTAGATTTTTGCCAACACAGGATAATATACATCAAATATCAATCGTTCCACGTGGTATGGCAGGAGGATATACAATGTATAAACCAGATGAAGATAAAAACTTTATGTCTAAATCAGAAATGGAAGAAAGTATTGTTTCACTACTCGGAGGTAGAGTAGCAGAAAGTTTAGCTTTAGGTGATATATCAACAGGAGCAAGCAATGATATAGAAAGGGCAACAAAAATAGCAAGAGAAATGGTAACAAAATATGGAATGAGCGAAAAAATAGGAACAATTACGTATGGATCAGATCAGCAAGAAGTATTTTTAGGAAGAGACTTTGCTCAAACTAAGGATTTTAGTGAAGAAACAGCAAATAAAATAGATGAAGAAGTAAAAAGAATTATAGACAGGGCATATAATACAGCAAAAGAAATCTTGAGCAACAATATGGATAAATTAACAGCAGTTGCACAAAGACTATTAGAAAAAGAGAAAATTGACGGGGAAGAATTTGAAGCAATCTTTAGCTAAAACATAAGTTTATTGCTAATTAAATAAAAATGTAAAATAAATTCGAGCAAAAGAAGTTTATCTTCTTTTTGCTCGAATTTTAAAATATATATTTACAATTATCAAAAAAAATTATATTATAAAAATAGCCTTAAAGTAAAGGAGAGCATAATGAAAAAATTAAGTTTATTAATTTATTATATTATATTTATAATATATGAAGAAATAGTATTATCTTGCTTATTGTTTAAAACTTTTCCAGAAGGTATATGGATGATAGCACTATTTTCTATACCAATAGCTATAATATTAAATATATTATCTAGTATGCTAAAACCCAAAATGAATAAGATTATAACATATACAATAACTATATTTTTTATAATACTTTTTGGTGCACAAATTATTTATTATAGTATGTATGAATCAATACTTTCATTTTATTCAATAGTAAACGGTAAACAAGTTATAGATTTTATGGATGTCATATTTGATTCAATATTACAGAACTGGTATGGAATATTATTAACTGCTTTACCACTCATTGCTTTAATAATATTGCATTTAACTAAAGTTATTGATTTTGAAAAAAGAAGTTTAAAAGAAACGGTAATTAAAATAGGAGCATTGATATTAGTACAAGCAATAGCAATACTATGTGTTAATTTTATTAATACTGATGATATATACTCAAATAAAAATTTATACTACAATGTACATCTGCCAAAACAAGCAACAAAAAAAATGGGATTTTTAACTAATATGAGGTTAGATATACAAAGATATATATTTGGATTTGAAGGAAATTACATTGTAGAAACTTTCGCAAATAACGTAGAGGAAATTCCAGAACAGCAATATAATGTAACAGATATAAATTTTGATGAATTAATAGAAAATGAAGAAAATGAAACAATTATTAATATGCATAAATATTTTGCTGGGGAGAAGCCAAGTAATAAAAACCAATACACAGGAATGTTCGAAGGAAAAAATTTGGTAGTTCTAGTTGCAGAATCATTTAGCAGTTTTGCAATTAGAGAAGATGTAACACCAAATTTGTATAAACTATACAAAGAGGGATTCCAGTTTGAAAATTTTTACACCCCAATATTTCCAGTAAGTACAGCAGATGGAGAATATATAACAGACACATCTCTTATTCCTAAAGAAGGAGTGTGGAGCTTTAAAAAAATTGTAGGTAATTATATGCCATATTCGTATGCAAATGTATTTGAAAAACTTGGATATACAACAAATGCTTACCACGATAATTCGGCAACATATTATGAAAGAGATAAGTATATAAATACAATGGGATATGATTCATACTTGGCTGTTGGAACAGGACTAGAAGATAGAATGAATACAAGTGATTGGCCTAATAGTGATTATGAAATGATAGATGTAACAACAGAAGATTACATAAACAATGAAAAATTTTTAGCATATTATATGACTGTTAGTGGACATTTAAATTATACAAGATTAGGAAATTGCATAGTAGATAAAAACTGGGATGAGGTAAAAGATTTACCATATTCAGATAAGGCAAAAGGCTATTTAGCAGCAAATATAGAATTAGATAAAGCAGTAGGAGAGTTAATAAATAATTTGCAAGAAGCCGGCAAGTTAGAAAACACAGTTATTGTAATTAGTGGAGACCATTATCCTTACGGATTAACTCTAGATGAAATAAATGAGTTATCAACTTTTGAAAGAGACGATAAATTTGAAAAATATCGTGCACCACTACTTATTTGGAGTGGAAGTATGACTGAATCTGTTAAAGTAGATAAAATAGGTTCAAGTCTTGACATTTTACCTACAGTTTTAAATTTATTTGGAATAGAGTTTGATTCAAGATTATTAATGGGAAGAGATATACTATCTGATGCAGAACCGCTTGTCATTTTTTCGGATAGAAGTTTTATAACTGATAAAGGAAAATACAATTCAGTTTTAGATACATTTATACCAAATGAGGATGCGGAAATAGAAGAAGGATATATTGAAAAAATAAATAAAATCATTTATAACAAATATCAAATGTCTAAATTGATATTAGAAAATGATTATTATAGAAAGGTATTTAACTGATATGATATCAAAATATGCAGATTTGAAATTAAATAACGATATAAGCAAAATAAAAGAAGCGGCTATGTGTATAAAAGAAGGCAAAATAGTTTTATTTCCAACAGAAACAGTATATGGAATAGGGGCAAATGCCTTAGATGCAAATGCCGTCAATAAAATTTTTATAGCAAAAGGCAGAGCATCAGACAATCCTTTAATAGTACATATTTGTAATTTAGAAATGTTAAATAATCTGGTAGAAGAAATTGGTGAAATTGAACAAAAATTAATAGATAATTTTTGGCCGGGACCTTTAACAATAATATTTAATAAAAAGGAATGTATTCCAAACAATGTGTCAGCAGGTTTAAAAACAGTTGGAATAAGAATGCCAAGTAATAAAATAGCAAATAAACTTATAGAACTTGCAAATTTGCCAATAGCTGCACCCAGTGCAAATGTGTCTGGAAGACCAAGTGGTACAAAAATAGAAGATATAATAGATGAATTAGACGGAAAAGTAGATTATATTTTAGATAATGGCACAGCAGATATAGGCGTAGAGTCTACAGTCATAAGAGTAATAGATAATACAGTTCATATACTAAGACCGGGTAAAATAACTGTGAATAATATGGAAAATTTGGGATTAGAAGTAGTTATTGAAAAACAAGTTACAGAAGGGTGCAAACCAAATGAAAAAGTATTGTCTCCGGGTATGAAATATAGGCACTATGCACCAAACTCTAAGTGCTTATTAGTATATGGTGATGATGAAAACCAGTTGATAGAAGAAATTAATAAACAAATAAAGCATAATAAAAACGTATTAGTTTTAGGTAGAACAAGGCATTTAGATAGATATAAAACATATAATAAGCTAGATATGGGCGACAGTTTAGAGGATATAAGTAAAAATATATTTACATTACTTAGAAAAGTAGATTCATATAATGCAGATTTAGTAATAATAGAAGGCGTAAAAAAAGAAGGATTGGGACTTGCAATAATGAATAGATTAATTAGAGCGTGTGAGTATAATTACATAGAAATTTAAAGTCGTATTTTACTGTTTAATACGACTTTTCTTACGGAAATACTTGACAAAAGCAAAAAAATAGTGTAAAGTAATATAGCATTACGTTTTTTAAACGAACAATGAATAAGGTGGTAATATGGAAAAGAATGTTAAGATAAGTATGCTTTGTCAAATTTATGGCAAACTATTAACGAAAAAGCAATTAACAATCTTAAAAAATTACTACGACAATGATCTATCTCTATCTGAAATAGCAGAAAATCACAGAATAACTAGACAGGCGGTTAGAGATATAATAAAGAAAGGAGAGAATAAACTTTTCGAGTTAGAAGAAAAGCTTGAAATTATGAAAAGGATGTTTAATCAAGAAGAAAAAATAGCAATAATATTATCAGAACTTACAAGAATTGAAGAAAAATCTACGGACAAACAGATAGCAAGAATTTTAAGTCATGTAAAAAAAGAATTAAATTGTTTAATATAATATTATTAAACAAATAAGAAACAAGTATAACAAAGCAGTCGAGCCAAAAGTTTTAGGCGAAGACTAACACAGTTAGATGAAGTTTATTATTTGTTTGGGAGGTGGCGTATGGCGTTTGAAGGCCTATCTTCAAGATTACAGGCTATTACAAGAAAACTTGGTGGTAAAGCAAGAATAACAGAAAGCGATTTAAAAGAAGTTATGCGTGAAGTAAAGCTGGCTCTTTTGGAAGCGGATGTTAACTATAAAATAGTAAAAGATTTCATAAATATAGTTCAAGAAAAGGCATTGGGGCAAGATGTATTAAAATCACTTACTCCAGGTCAACAAGTTATAAAAATTGTTAGGGATGAAATGACAGAACTTTTAGGTGGAACGTTAAGTAAAATAAATTTTACGCCAAATCCTCCAACAATAATAATGTTAGTAGGACTTCAAGGTTCTCGGAAAAACAACTACAGCAGGTAAACTTGCAAATCTTTTAAGAAAACAAGGTAAAAAACCATTGCTTGTTGCCTGTGATGTATATAGACCAGCAGCTATTAAACAATTACAAGTAGTTGGAAATAGTTTAAACATACCAGTTTTTGCAAATGAAAATACAAAAGATGTAGTTTTAATTGCAAAACAAGCAATGTCACAAGCAATTTCTAAATTAAATGATGTAGTTATATTAGATACAGCAGGTCGACTTCACATTGATGAAGAACTTATGCAAGAGTTAAAAAATATCAAATTAAATGTAAAACCTCACGAAATACTTTTAGTTGTTGATTCTATGACAGGTCAAGACGCAGTAAATGTTGCTGAAAGTTTTAATGAAAAACTTGGTATAGATGGAATTATACTTACAAAATTAGATGGCGACTCTCGCCGGAGGTGCTGCACTTTCAGTTAAAAAAGTTACAGGAAGACCAATAAAATTTGTAGCAACTGGAGAAAAATTAAGCGATATAGAAGAATTTCACCCAGATAGAATGACATCAAGAATACTTGGAATGGGAGATATGCTCTCGGTAATTGAAAAAGCAGAAGAGGCATTTGATTTAGAAGAAACTGAAAAATTAGAAAAAAAATTAAAAAAGCAAGAATTTGATTTAGACGATTATTTAACACAGCTAAGACAAATGAAAAAAATGGGTTCATTTTCATCTCTTATAAAAATTATACCCGGAATGAATAAATTTGGAGATATAAAAGTTGATGATAATGAATTTGTTAAAATTGAAGCAATAATATGCTCTATGACTAAAAAAGAAAAACAAAATACAAAATTATTAAATGCAAGTAGAAGACAAAGAATTGCAAAACGGCAGTGGAACTAAAGTATCAGATATAAATAAATTTATAAACTCTTATGAAATGACAAGAAAGTTAATGAAAAAAGTGCAAAACAATAAGGGCGGAATGAAGAATATGATAAAAAATTTAGACACAAATTCATTAAAAGGTATGAAGTTATAATTGATTTTAATTTTCTAATTTATAAATATATGAAATTTGTATTAAATACCTTGAAATTTAAATTATTTACGAAAAACATTAGTGAAAAGTGAATAGTGAAGAATGAATAGTTACTAGTACAAAATGTTTCACATTTTGAAAGGGGGAAAGATAATGGTAAAAATAAGACTACAAAGGGCAGGTAAAAAGAAAGCACCTTTTTATCATATAGTTGTTGCTGATTCTAGATCGCCAAGGGATGGAAAAATAATTGAACAAATAGGAACATACGATCCTATGGTTGAACCATCAGAATTAAAATTAGATAAAGAAAAAGTAGCTGAATGGATAAAAAATGGGGCAAAACCAACAGATACAGTAAAACGTTTAATCGAAAGGGAGGTATAAAATTTATGAAAGATGCATTAGAAACAATAATTAATAGTTTAGTAAATGATAAATCACAAGTTTCTATTAATGAAATGAATGGTGAAAAATCAATTATCTTTGAAGTAAGAGTTGCAGATAGCGATATGGGAAAGGTAATTGGTAAAGAAGGAAAAATAGCAAAAGCTATAAGAACAATAATGAAGGCACTTGCATCAAAAGAAGGAAAAAAAGTTAGTGTAGAATTTATTGATTAAGGTATTTAAATAATGGAAGAATATTTTGAAATAGGTCAAATTGTAAATACATCTGGGCTAAAAGGGGTTATAAAGGTAAAACCATTTACAGATGATATAGAAAAATTTAAAAATTTTAAAACAATATATATATCAATAAAAAATGAACTTAAAGAATTTGAAATAGAACAAGTAAGATTTAACAAAAATATGGTATTTCTCAAATTAAAAGGAATAGATACAATAGAAGAAGCTGAGAGCTATAAAAATTTTTATTTAAAAATAAAAAGAAATAAAGCTGAAAAATTAGAAGAAGATTCGTATTACATTGTTGATATTCTTGGTTCAAAAGTTTATACAGATGAAAATAAACAATTAGGGGAAGTAATTGATGTTATGCAAGCAGGTAGTAATGATGTATATGTTGTAAAAGATGAACTTGGCAAACAAATATTATTACCAGCAATTAAGGACGTAATAAAAAGTGTAGATATTAAAAATAAAACAATAATAGTTCATCTGTTAGAAGGGTTAATATAATGATAATTGATGTACTCACATTGTTCCCAGAGATGTTTTCTAGTTTAAATGAAAGTGTTATTGGGAAAGCATTGGAAAAAAATATAATAACAATTAATTTAATTAATATTAGAGACTTTTCTAAAGATAAACATAAAAAAGTAGATGATACTCCTTATGGTGGAGGAGCAGGTATGATTATAAAGCCTGATGTTGTATATGATGCGTTCAAATCTATTAAAAGAAATAATGCAAAAACAATATATTTATCTCCACAAGGAAGCGTATTAAATCAAGAAAAAGTAAAAGAATTATCTAAAGAAGCTCATCTTATATTACTATGTGGCCACTATGAAGGTATAGATCAAAGAGTATTAGATGAGATAGTAGATGAAGAAATATCAATAGGCGATTATGTTTTAACAGGTGGAGAATTACCTGCAATGGTACTTATAGATTCGGTTTCAAGATACATAGAAGGTGTAATAAGCAAAGAATCTATAGAAGAAGAATCATTTTCAAA
>CAYZMV010000014.1:7844-8656 GCA_964479635.1 uncultured Clostridium sp.
AAATTTAGAAAAATAAGACAAAAGGATTTCATTTGATTTAAAAGGAGGTAAAATAAAATGGACATTATAAAGTCAATCGAACATGAACAGATGAAAAATAAAATTCCTGTACTACATATTGGAGATACAGTAAAAGTTCATGTAAGAGTAAAAGAAGGAAACAGAGAAAGAATACAAGTTTTCGAAGGAATAATTATAAAAGTACAAGGTGGAGGAGTAAATCAAACATTTACAGTAAGGAAAAATTCTTACGGAGTAGGTGTTGAAAAAACATTTTTAGTTCATTCACCAACAGTAGAAAAGGTTGAGGTAGTAAGAGTAGGTAAAGCAAGAAGGGCAAAACTATTCTATTTAAGAGATAGAGTTGGTAAATCAGCTAAAACTAGAGAAAAAATTGGAGCAAGAATTGAGACTAAAGAAGTTACAATTAAAGAAGAATTAGCTGAAGAACCAACTGAAGAATCGGCAGAAGAAACACCAGTTGTAGAAATAGCAGAGCCAGTAGAAGAGGCAATAAAAGAAGAGCCAGTTAGTGAAACTAAAACAGTAAATGAAAGTAAAAAAGTAAGTGAAGCTAAAACAGAAAAGGTAGCTCCAGCAGAAAAAACAGAAAAATCAAATAAAACAACAAAAAAAGCCAAAGAAGAAAAAGCATCAGAAGTTGTAGAAGACAAAAAAATAGAAACCAAAAAGGAAGAATTAGAAGCAAAATAAATAAAAAAAAGACAGTTTTATTAAAAATAAATGCTGTCTTTTTTTGTGCAGTAAAAAAGGCTATAATATAGCGGAATGTTAAATTTCATATATTTTAT
>CAYZMV010000014.1:8666-13642 GCA_964479635.1 uncultured Clostridium sp.
TTAAAAAATGTAATAAAATATATGAAAATGTAATAAAAATGTCATATTTGATAATCAAAAAAAATAAATTCAAAAAAGACGGCTTCCGTAAACATATAAAGAAACGTTTGAAAACAATACCAATTAAGCTAATTTATGCCATTGACTTTATTTAAAAAAACATTATAATATATTTAAGTAGAAAAGTACGCAATAAAGGTGGTAAGTATGAAAAGAATTAAAATTTTACTAATTGCATTAATATTATTAATTTTAGGTGTGGCTTTTTGCAATACAAATATATATGCAGTAGAGGTAGAGATTCCTGAGAGTGTGGAATTAACAAGTGAACAAACATGGAGTGGTAAAGATGAAACAGGTAAAAGTGAAAAAGAATATTACAATAAATCACAATATGAACACAACGCATATATTGTTAAAATTTATGAAAAAAATAATGAAAGTAATAGCAGATATTATTGCTTAAATTATAAGACAAATTTTGATACTGATAAATCTACATTTAAAAAAAAATTAGATATGTTTGATGTTAATTTAGATATGTTTAATGTTAATTTAGATATGTTTGATGTTAATAATAAAACAAGTATAAAAAAAACAAGTATAATAGATAAATTAAGAACTGATATTACAGATGATGAGTATAATAAGTTATTATGGGTATTAGATAACTTATATTTACCAGGAGATAATAAAGAAAAACCAGGAGATACTAGAGAAGAATTTAAAACAAGATTAAATAATATAGAAGGGGTACAAATGCAACTTGGCTCGGAACTTGACTCGTTAACTGATGATGATATATATTTAGTTCAACAGTTAGTAATATGGCATTATGCAAATATGGATGCATATGCACCGGACAGTTTTGATAGCTTAAATTTTTATAGATCTGAGACAGAGAATGGTCAAAACGTATTTATCTCTCAGGAACCACCTTATGAGGATGAGGAAGATGCACTTTCGAAATTGTACCAACAGTTTATAGCTGATGCAGATAAAGCAGGAAATCCAGAAATAAAACCCGAATATGAAGTTAAGGCTGGAGAAAGTAATAAATTACAGATTGTAAAAGAAAACGGTCAATATAAAGTTGGACCAATAAAATTTATAAATATTCAAGACGAAAGCGATCAAAATGCTAAAATTCCAATTTCACAAATTACATTAACAGATGGTGCAGAGAAACCAATCGAAACTAGTTATAACGATTTTAAACAAGTAATTCCAATTTCTTCAACTAGAGGAAACATTCAAGAATTGACAGTAGGACAAGAATATTATATATACATAAATAATAATAATGCTAGCAATTATGATTTATCTCAAGTAACAATAAAAGTAACAAATTTATTTAATGAAACGTATGCATACTTATATGAATATGGTGATGAGGGATCTCAACAACCTGTTGTTAGAGTAGATAGAGTACCAACTACTAGTGAGAGTAGTGTAACTGCAACTAAAGAAAAGATAGCTGACTTAGCATTAAGAAAATATATAACAGCTGTAGACGGAAGTGAGTTTACACCAGACTCAAGAACACCAAAAATTGAAGGGACAGAAAACATTGGAGAAAATAGAGGGAAAGGTGACCACACAGCAACATATAACCATAGAAAAGATCCAGTACAAGTAAAAAATGGTGATATAATAACATATACAATTAGAGTATATAATGAAGGAACAATAGCAGGAAGAGCAAAAAAAATAATAGACCAATTACCAAAAGGATTAACATATGCAGAATGTCCGGAAAGTGGAAGGTATAGTGCAAGTTATGATGAAGGCTCGAATCGTATAACATTAACAGAAAGTAATAACACAAACCTACCAGCATATTCAGGTTCAGGAGATCCAGATTCAGATCCAGAGTCAGATGAAGTAATAATAAAATGTAAAGTAACAGCAGAACCAACAGAGCAACAACAGGTATTAACAAACATAGCTTGGATAGAAGAAGACGCATTTGAAGAAGATGTAACAGATATAAACGATATAGACTCACAACCAACGAATGCACCAACTGAAAGCGAAGAAGATTTACCAGGATACAAAGGAAATAATTCAAACCAAGAAGATTTAACAAAATCAGATTATCATTATAAAGGACAAGAAGATGATGATGACTTTGAAAAAGTGGTTGTAAAGGGAAAAACAGAAGAAAAATTAGCTGACCTATCATTAAGAAAATATATAACTGCAGTTGAAGGCTCGAGCTTTGAACAACAACCAAGAACACCAACAATTACCGATACAAATAAAATTGGTACAAATAGCGATAAAGGTGATCACACAGCAACATATAACCATAGAAAAGATCCAGTACAAGTAAAAACAGGAGACACAGTAACATATACAATTAGAGTATATAACGAAGGTGCAATAGAAGGTAGAGCAACAAAAATAATAGACCAATTACCAAAAGGGTTGAAATATGTAGATGGCTCGGCAAGTGGGGATTATGAAGTACAAGAAGATGGATATGAAGAAGCCTCAAATAAAATAACACTTATAAAGAAGGATGAAACTAATTTAGTAGCATATACAGGATCAGGAGATCCAGATTCAGATAAAGTAACAATAAAATGTAAAGTAACAGCAGAATCAACAACCGACCAACAAGTATTAACAAACATAGCTTGGATTGCAGAAGACAAATTTGCAGAAGATGACAAAGCAGATATAGATTCACAACCAACAACAGCACCAAATGCATCTGGATTAGTAAGTAGCAATGCAAATGCATATAAGGGCGATACAAGTAATGAAAGTGTAACTCCAGCAAATTCTGATGGATATTGGAAAGGACAACAAGACGATGATGACTTTGAAAAAGTGGTTGTAAAGGGTAAAACAGAAGAAAAAGAATTTGACCTATCATTAAGAAAGTACATATCATCAATAAAACGTAATGGAGAAGAATTAGAAATAGGAGATAGGTCGCCAAAAATAGATACAGGAACATTAATAACAGGAACATTCAAAAGGAATGACAAATTAGAACATACAGCAACATACGAACATCCAAAAAATCCATTAGTAGTAAAACAAGGAGATGTAGTAACATATACAATAAGGGTATATAACGAGGGAGAAATAGATGGATATGTAGAAGAAATAACAGACTATATACCAGAGGGATTAGCATTAATAAAAGATTATAAAACAAACTTTGAAAATGGATGGAAATTGCCAACAGACATAGACAGTAGCAAAATAATGGATTTAGTAGGAGAAAACGGATTCTATAAAACAGAAGACGAAGTAAAGAATTTAAAAGCAACCGATTTTGAAAACATAAACGGATTAAACGACGTAAAATTAATAAAAGGAGAAGTGCCAATCACAACAGAAGTAATAAAAGATGACCTAATAAAAGCATTTGACAAAGAGAAAACAGCAGCAGGAGAAGGAGAGAAATGGCAAGCAGCAGACAAAGGAGGAGGAGGATTATCTTACAAAGAAGTAGAAGTATCATGCCTAGTAATAGCAGACAACACATATAAAGGAACAATAACAAACATAGCAGAAATAACCGAAGACAAAGACGCAGAAGGACACGAAGTAGAAGACAGAGACTCAGAGCCAAAGAACAAACAAGACCCATATACAACTTGGCAAGAAGACGACGATGACTACGAACCAGTGGAACTAAAATACTTTGACCTAGCATTAAGGAAATTCATAACAGGAGTAGAAACGAACGGAGAAACAAAAGAAGTAACAACAAGAATACCAACACCAAAAGTAGGAGAAGACGGACATCTATTATATGAACATGAAAAGACGCCAGTATTAGTAGCAAGCAACGACATAGTAATATACACACTAAGAGTATACAACGAAGGAACACAAGAAGGATATGCAGAAGAAATAACAGACGACATACCAGAAGGGCTAGAATACTTAGCAGAACATGAAATAAACAAACAATACGAATGGAAGATGTATGACAAAGAAGGAAACATAACAGACAACGTAGAAGAAGCAGACGCAATAAAAACGGACTACTTATCAGAAGAAAAAGAAGAAAAAGGAGTAAGAGACAATCTAATAAGACCATACGATGCAAACAAAGAAATAAGTACAGAAGAGCCATACAATCCAGACTACAAAGAAGTAAAAGTAGCATTCAAAGTAACAGAACCAAACACATCAGACAGAATAATAACAAACAGTGCACAAATATCAAAAGACAGCGATGACGATATAGACTCAGAACCAAATGAATGGAACGAAGGAGAAGACGACCAAGACAAAGAGCACATCTATGTACAATACTTTGATTTAAGCTTACTAAAATGGGTAACGAAAACAATAGTAACAGTAGATGGAAAAACAACAACAACAGAAACAGGATTTGAGCCAAACACAGGGCTAACAGAGACGGGAGGAATAAGAGACAACAACGAAAATGAGCCAGTAGCGAAGGTAGAAATAGACAAGAAGAAGATAGACAAAACGACAGTACAATTTGTGTACAAGATAAGAGTAACAAACGAAGGAGAAATAGAAGGATATGCAAGTGAAATAACAGACTACATACCAGAAGGATTAGAATTTAGAGAAGAAGACAACAAAGCATACGGATGGGTAAAAGAAGGAGAAAACAAAGTAAAAACAAGAGCATTAGAGACGGTATTATTAAAACCGGGAGAGAGTGCAGAAGTAGAAATAGTATTCACGTGGAAGAAAGACAAAAACAATTTAGGAATAAAAACGAACATAGCAGAAATAAGTGAAGACTACAATGATCACAACTCAAAGGATATCGACTCAGTGCCAGGAAACAAAAAAGATCCATATAACAAAGAACAAGAAGATGATGACGACTTTGCATTGGTAGTACTATCGTTAAAAACAGGACGAGAAATGGGATATACATTATTAACAACCATAGTAATAAGTGTACTTGCATTAGGAATCTATTTAATAAAAAGATTTGTTCTAGACTATTAACAAATAGAATAAAA
>CAYZMV010000015.1:0-701 GCA_964479635.1 uncultured Clostridium sp.
CCTCTTGGCTACAACGCCGAATATTATTCCTATATAATTTATTCCCATTCTAAAAAAATAGTACTAATATTCATAAAAATTTAAAGTGAATAATTATAGTACATATTTTTCTCAAAATTATTTTTGGAGCAGGTAACGAGAGTTGAACTCGTGACTAATCCTTGGCAAGGATTTATTTTACCGCTAAACTATACCTGCAAAATAATTTTTTGATATGTTATTATGCATAGCATTGTTTTATAAACTAAAACAAACCTGCAAAATTTAAAGCAATTAATATAATAACAAAATTAATTAAAAAAGTCAATACAAATAATTAATGTTGTTCTCTATTTTCCTCAAATTTTACACCATATCTCAATTTATAATTGTATTTTAATGTATTTAATGTTATAATATTTTTAAATAAAACTATTTTGTATATGAAACTCGGTTTCATAATTAATAAAGGATTACTATGAAAGATTATTATAAAATATTAGAAGTAAATAAAGAGGCTTCTCCAGAAATTATTTCAAAAGTATATAAAATTTTAGCTAAAAAATATCATCCAGATTTACAAGATGATTCCAATAAAACCGCTTCTGAAGAAAAATTTAAGGAAGTAAGTGAAGCATACGAAATATTGTCAAACGAAGAAAAAAGAAGACAATATGATCAAGAATTAGAAAATGATATGCAAGAGAATAATATTGATATGA
>CAYZMV010000015.1:711-13475 GCA_964479635.1 uncultured Clostridium sp.
TATGAATCAATATGAAAATCTTAAAAATTATTGTATACAATTAGAAAATGAATTAAATCAATTAAAAAGTACATATTCTTCTAATACGGGTAATTATTCAAATGCTCAATATACGTCTTTTAATTCACAACAAACACAACAACAGGCAGAGCGACAAGCACAGCAACAGGCACAACAACAAGCTGAGCAACAAGCACAACAACAAGCATATAATGATGCAGTTAATAAAGCTTATTATGATACATATATTAATAACCTTAAAAGTATGGGATATAAAATTAAATATAAAAAAACTTTTAAAGAAACGTGTAAAAATTTGCTTTCTTTAATAATAACTGCAGTAATTATTTTTATTATATGTAAAATTATTTGGTCAATTCCTTCTGTTAAAGAATCTATTATTTCGTTTCTTTCAATTTAAAAGTCTCCAAACCATATTGGAGATTTTTAAATTATTAAAATATCAAATTTTATTTATTTTAATGTTTACTACTTTCCCAAGGACCTTCTGCCCTTTCTCCTCTAACTTTTTCGCTATTATCTTCTTTCTCTTTCTCTTTTTCCTTTGATACTGAATTTTTAGCTTCTTTAAATTTCATTTTTCCCTCTTGTACCAATTTCATTACTTGTTTTATCTCTTCATCAGTAAAATCTTCTTTCTTTAATTCATCTAATTGTTCCGCCGTAGAATCCACTGTATCTAATATTGCTTTAATTGATGCATCTTTTAACCCTTGATCCTTTAACTCTCCAACTATGAGCACTGCATCTACAATTTTTTTAACCTTATAGTCTTCTACTCCTTCTTTTTTTAATTTCATTATAAATTCAACTTCATCAGCACTTAACTTGCCATCCATTTTTGTTCCACGAATTGTTTCTCCTAATTTTGCCGCCAAAATTACATCTTCTATTTCCCAAATAGAATTACCTCTCGATAGATTATCTTTAACAAAACTATTACTTGAAGTATTACCTATTCTATAGTCTAATGCAGGCATTAAAATATATTCTCCTCCAGGTGTTCTTTGTCCAATTAAGGTTTTTGTATCATCTGTTAAAACATTATCTGCTATATCTGTTGCAATTACATATTTGCCAAAAACCTTCATATCATCAACAGCTTTTCTTTCAAAACTTCCATCTATATTTTGAATCCAACACATTTGTCTAGAATTTGTACCTTCATTTGCTCTTGTTCCCCTTGGTTCAAAATAATTGCCATCACTTCCTTTAGCTATATATGTATACTGATGTGAATCTTTTATATCTCTCACCCTATAAACTTCTTCAGGTCTTTCTCCGAACATTTTTGTTATCAATAAACTTAAATCCTCGCCTGCTGAAGTTATTTCTCTACCAGTTCTTAATTTTTCAGCACGCCCCTCTTGTATTGCTTTATTCAACTCAGCTTCTATTTTTAAACTTTGAGGATTAGATCTTTCATTTTCTGTTGGATTTCTCCCTAACTCTACTTTCGTTTTATCAAAATCAAATCTATTTTTATATTCATCCATTTGTTTTTTTATTATATCCGAAGGAACTTTTTCATCTTTTTTTACATTTGCTATTTTTTGTCCCCCAAACTCAATATCATAAGTTTCATCTTCTCGATTTTTTAATATCCTAACAGGAATGATAGACCTTCCATCTTCAATTTTTATTTCCTTCTTATCATTTAAAATAGCTACTTCAATTTGCTCTGCTATTCGTTCTGCCTTGCTTTGATCTACTGCTAAATCCTTTCCATTTTTACTTTCATTTTCTGCCATTATTTGCTACCTCCTATTTATCTTTATACAATACTAAATGACATTACAAAATCTCTATTTTCTTTTAACATCATAATTATTTGCATATTAATTGGATCACCATCACTCGCCCTTGTTCCTTGTAATTGTATATTATAAATATATATTTCTCCTTCATTTCTAAATTCTCCAAGCACTAAAGATCTATTACCATAAATTTTGCTAGAGATATAACTTTTAAACCCATCTAATGTAGGAAAATTATTTGCCTTAAATTCTTCCGAAAGTTTATCATATACATATTTATAATCTTTGCTATTTAATGCAGATATTACTTTTTGTATATTAATTGCAACTTTTTCTTGTACGTTACTACTATCATACTTATCCGTAACTTCTTCCATATCTATCGTGTAATAATCGCATAACAATGTATATTCCATTACACCAGTTACTTTAAATATATAATAGTTATTATTTGTATCCATAATTGTATATTGTGTAAATCCTTCTTTTTGAGAAACATTATATTCTTTAATGGTTGCACTTAATAATTGATATTTATTTTCTTGTGTATATTGTTTATAATTTTCGATATCTCCAAATCTTTTATTTCGATATTCTGTATCTAATAAATTATATGCCAAATCTGGATAATATACTGCCATAACAGTATAGTTTTTTAAATAATGATCTAATCTATATGGATCATTACTAGTATCAGTTTTAAAAGTATTAAAACTGTTTACTTCTATATGTGTGCTATTTTCATCATTAACATATATAAATTCATTTGTATTATTCTTTTTTAACTCTTCTATTGTATTTAAATAGTTTTGCTCATCTATTTCTACATCTTGAGAAAATGAAATATTGAATGATTGGTTTTCAAAGTCCAAATTAGCTATAATATATATGGGTTGTATAGATTTATAATCTTTTTCTAAAATATTCCCATATATATAATATTGATATTCTGTATCATAACTTATTTCTTTATAATAAATATCTTTTGCAAAAAATTCTTCAAATCCATTTTTTAATTGATAAACTTTTTGTAACACATTTGAAGTATTAATACTATTTTGTTGCACATATTGATCGGCTAACAAATTATATACTACGTCTGAATTATTTTCATTTAAATTTTCAAAATACTGATTAATGCATTTTTCTACAGTAAAGAATTCATTTTCATTATTTAATTTTCTTATATCTAACGTGGTTGTTAGCTCAGGATTATCCTCTTTTATTATTTCCATTTCTTTTTCTTCTTTCTTTAAATTATTTATTACAATCAATATTATTATAATTGCTATCATTAATATAAGTATTAATATAAGTAAGCCTTTTTTATGATTCATTATTTAATCCCCCCACTTTTAAATATTAACTTTCAAATATTTTATGAGATGTCCTTCATCTAATACACTTGTCTTAAGCCAACCTGTTCTTACCCCTTCTTTTCTACTTGCTGGATCTGATACATATATACTATTTCCATCTGGGCTTATAGAAAGTATAGCAATAAAGTGCCCACCATTAGTTCGAAATGTTCCAGTATCATTCTTTCCAATACGTACTATTGTAGGATATCCTTTATTTAATTGATCTATAACGCCTTGTTTAACTTCATTATTATTGCCCGGTGCCCACTCCCAACTCAAACCAGTTAATTGACTAACAATATCATTATGCATTCTGCTTCCCATATTATTAACCTCTATAGGCGTCTTGGTACTATTAAAGCCTGAACCTATAATTGCATCCGATACAATTCCACAACCAGCACTATATAAATTATTGTTATAAGTTGCAAGTCTAATCCCTTTATAAGATTCCTCTATTTGTTTATAATTTTTATAAGTTCTGTCTCCTACTGTGAAAGTTGTGTAAGTAATTCCTTCTTCAGTTGTTTCTGCACCAGTTGCACCTCCGGTTGAAACATCTACTCCTATATTATTATAAATCTTTGTCATTTCGGGAATAATTTTAGTTCCCCATTCCTCATTACAATAGTGGGGAGCAATAGTAGTAACACTATAGTTACCCTTTTTAAAATAATACTCTTTGCTCGATTCGCTGTTTGCTATTAAATCTCCAAAATCACGAACTGCAGTATTAAAATCAGGATATTTTCTCCATTTGCCGTTGTATGATTCACCATTATAATCTCCACCTACACTCATCCAATTGTATGTTGATGGATCAATGGCCTTCCAATTTGTTCCTCCTGTAGATTCTATCATCGTAACTGCAACTGCAAATACAGCATTTACCTTATTGTTTTCCTGTATATACATAAAATCATCTATACAACTTAATAAATTTTCTCGTACCTTATCCGCACCCGCATACTTTGTCTCGATTGCCTGCGTTAATTGTTCTTTTGTTAAAACAAGTTTTTCATCAGATAACTCAGTATTTACAATGAAGTCACTTCCTGAATATGTGCTTGTATTCATCATAAAGGCAGATGCAATTTGATCCTTCTCTGTTATTCCATAGTCTTTGTCAGTATATATATGCATTATATATTTAAATATATCAACAAGGTCTCTAGTATTGTCTGTTGTCTCTAAAAGCTGGAAAAGCATTTCAGGTGCACTTTCAAATAAATCTCCAACAACAGCTTTAGAAGAATATATATCATCATATTCAACTTTTTTACCATCTGATGCATATTTTCTATTTCCTATTTCTCCAGTTTCATTCTTCCATAATGATAAAAATTCTTCAATATTATAACTTGTTTTTGGTAAAGCTGTACTTGTTTTAATATTCTGTACTTTAGATTTCGTAATATCATTATATTTTATATGATTTGATATATTATATTTAACATACAGATAATCAGAACCATTTCCAGCTCCAGTTTCTTCATTATAATTACCTCCATCGTTTATAGAAATTAGTCCTAAACCTCTTAATGTCCATTTTTTAAAGTTATCTTCCTTATTTTCTTCTACATCATTACTTATTACATTATCAAAAATATCATCACTATTTACAATATGAGGAGTTTCAGGTATGCTAACTATATCTTTATAGCCATCATATATATACTGTTCTGTCTTACTGTTATTACTTGGATCTTCAGACTCACTTAAATCTTCATAAGCTTCATAATCACCTAAGCCGTTTTCATTAAATGCACCATATGCATCTTCTGTAGCATCTAAGCCATTTATAGAATAATATGTAGTTTTAGCAGGTATTTCATATTCTGTATTTCCATACCAAGTTGATATAGAAGATATTTCAAATTGCCAAGATGTTTCTTCTCTTTCGTTTATAGTTACCTTTTCTACTGCAACATCTCCCAATCGAAAATCACGAGCAGGATCATACGAAAGTAATAAACATTCACTTAAGGTTTTTTTACTTTTAAAGTCAGATTTTATATATGCAATAAATTTATCTAAATCATCATCATTTTCCATCTTAAATATTGGCTCGTCTTTTGACTCTTCTGCCTCTAAAGCTTCTTTTAAGTCTTTATCACTTAAAGCCTTACTATCTTTAGCATTATAATAATTAACCTTATAATAATTTCTAAGCTTACTGTCGAAGTCGTCAATATTCTCGATTTTATCTACATCTTCACCATCATTTAAATATGCGTTATAAAGATTGATAATGATTTTCTCAAAATCTTTATTCTTTTCCAGAGTAATATTTTCAAAATCAGGCAATTTATCAATGCTACTTTCAAACTTACTGCCATTATATCTTCTATCATATACTATTGATTTATATGCCTTCATAGTATCAATAGAATCCATATCATATAATTCAAATATAAAATTATCGTCAATATTATAGGTTTCTTTTGAATATGTTTTTTCTTCATTTTGTATAGAATATGCCTTTATAGTTACATTATTTTTACTAATTGCAAAATCCATAAATTCATCTAGATATTGAGGACTTGCTGATATATTTAATAGATGCATTAATAATTCTACAGAAACTGCAAATTGGTCTGAATTAACACTGTTTTGTATATTTATTGGATATTTTTCAACTGAATAATAAGAAGTATTTTCCTCTATATTTGAGTGTTCTATACGTGAATCTTTAATAGAAGTGTTAAAAACATAACTATACTTATTTATATTATTAACTATTTTCCATACAACCATCTGTCCAGTCGTATCATCAATAGTATAGTGATTCAATAAATCTTTTCTTATTTGATTATCTACATCTTTCTTTTTATCATCACTTAGATCTTCGTAATCTTGTCTTGCGTTTTCAAATTCTGTCCCAGATACATAGTCAAAAACTTCATTACTCTCACTTACTATTGTTGTTGTTCCCATAATACCTAAATACCAAGCAATTTTGCCGTCACTCACCATATTTTTCTCATCTTTAAAATAAAAAAAGTAATCTGTGATATAATATAAATCATAAGAATAATCATCAATAGGAAATGTATCTTTAGCATTTTCTTTTTTTTCAAGACTTTCCAAATAATCATCCAATTTTGAATATCCTGTATTTTGTAATATTTCTTCTTCAGTTACTTCTGCAACACATATAGTATCCTTAGTTGAACTTGTAACTGCTTGAGTTAAAAGCATTTTTCTTAATAAAACTTCAGTTATTCCTGCATTATCAGTATCTATAGCTTGTGCTTCAATTTTTTGTTTAAGGATGGAGACTTCATCTGCACTAACATAATAAATATACATTCCATTTTTAATAACACTCCCTCCAAAAAATTTTGCAACTGCCTCCCATACCCATTTTGCTCCTTCAACAATCGCACCTACTAGGTTTTTAAAAAATGTTGCTACAGTATCAACAGCTCCATCTATAATAGCAAAAAAGGCAACAGCTGGAAAAATTATTATTAGTGAAATAATTAGTGCCGTTTTTAATACACTACTTCCTCCTGATTTTTTTTCTCCCATTAGCTATCCCCCTTTCACAAATTCACTTCAATTGTTGTAAAATCATTATAATTTGTTTTATCTTTAATAAATTCATTATAATTTTTTGCTACTTCTGAAAATATTATTTTATTTACATCTGTTTCACTTGAATATTTTTTATTAAATTGTATTTTCATTTGCCTATTTTCTTTAGGGTTAACTATTAATTCTATATAACTTATTGAATTTAATATAACAGAATAACCACTATTATTGTTTGAAACTAATACTAATGTAGAAGTAGGATTCTTCATACTGTCAAGAATTATTACATTTTCAGTATTATTAGTTACTTCTATTGTATATTCTTCAAAATTCATATATCTATTTACTTCCAACACATTTATAATTATGCCATCTTTTTCTGCTGTTTTATTGATACTTTCCTTTCCTATATATCCATTAATATTAATTTTTTCATTATCTCCATCTTTAACTATAGTAATATAATCTTGATATACATTTCCGCCTTCATATTTACCTGAAGATAAAATATCATCTAATATTCTAATTTGATAGGTTGTACAATTA
Source organism: uncultured Clostridium sp. (assembly GCA_964479635.1). GTDB lineage: Bacteria > Bacillota > Clostridia > TANB77 > CAG-508 > CAG-452. The sequence continues at coordinate 7,937 of CAYZMV010000015.1, forward strand.
TCCTTTTTGATCCAAGCCTGTAGATTAAAGCTCTTTTTTGTATTAAAATATCTATTGCAATATTCTTCTTGAAAATCTTCTACATTATGATATAAATTTTCTTTACATTCATTTGTTAATAAACTATATGCCTCATTTACTTTTCCTTCATTGCAATATTGAATAAATGTATTTACTATATTTGAATTTTCCTCATATTGTTCATCACTTATATCACTTCCTGATATAATGGTTTCTTGTGGCTCATATAAATCTTGTTTTTGGCTACTACTGCTATTATTATTTTCTTTCCCTCTATTTGCGAAAAATAGATATACCATAAAAATTACAAGGCCAGCAACTAAGCACACTTTAATAACTTGTTCTATTTTTTCTTTATTTTTAGTTATAAAATCACTTAACCATCTTCGAAACATATTAAAATCTCCATTCTATTTTAGTTATATATTGTTTGAGAGAATTTAATAAATAAATCCTCTCAAATTCAATAATTTTCTTATATTTTATTTTTTGTTTTTGCCATCTTTTACATTTGTTTTTTTGTTTTTGAGTTTGTACCACCTGATATTTCTAATCTTTGTTGTAACTCTTGATTCATTACTCCCTCTAATTTTTTCATATCAGCCGCATTCTGTCCTTTTGGTAATTTTATTTCTTTCATACCATCTTTCATTGCTTTAGCTATAATCTTATCCATACTTATTACTCTTTCAGGTGTTCTCATTGTCTTTTCAGCTCTTGCACTAGTTAATCTATTTTCTAATTGTACTAACCTTTGTAATATTTCTGGATCTTTTTTTCCAGCTTCAATATATGGCCTTGCTTGTTGCATTGTAACTTTTGCCTCTTGTTGTATATGTGGAGCATCATATTTTACGGTAGTTCCAGTAGATATTGTTTCTTTCTGAGCTATTATACTAGCAATAGCTTGAATTTTACTTTGATCATTTATTACATTTTCAGTTTTTACAACCGTCATAATTGCACCATTTGTTGTTTTTCCTTCTTCCTTAACTGTAATCATTTTATCTATCATTGCCACATCAGTAATTCCTTTATTTACAAATGGAGCAGCTTCTTTTAATCTAGCTTCAGCTTTTTTATCATCCAAATTATGTTCCTTTTTCATATATTCAATGTTGTTTTTGTTGTTAACAAATGCATTTATAGTATCTTTACTTCTAGCATCAATTTTTGCTTTACTATTATCATAACCCAAAAGTCCTTGCTTCCATTCTTTTGGTGATCCTCCATCTTCATCTAAATACATAGTATCTCTTACTTCATTTAGTCCGCCTCTTATATTATTGATATTTTCTGCCCCTTCTGGAGAATTCAAATAATCTATTCCGCCTGTTAAATATGGATGATTTTGTCTTAATCTATCCATCAATGGATTTTTAATTCCAAGAGCCTTATCAAGTTCTGCATCTGGAACATTAAATTCTACATCCCCGCTTATTTGTTTTGGTTCATTATCAGACTCAGATGTATTACCAAGTATCTTAGCATCTGAAACATCAAATTTTGCGTCTCCGTTTTTTTGTTTTGATTCATTATCAGACTCAGATGTATAACCAATTATATTAGCACTCGGCGTATTAACGAGCAGATTATCAGCGTTTACACCGGTCAAAAATGCTTTTTGGTTTTCTCTTGATTCAGACAAATCATTTGCTGTTTTATTTTGCGTTGTACCTTCTTTCTCTTGTAATAATTCATTCCTTTTCGCTTGTAAAGTTGCTCTAGATTTTGCAAATTGATCCATATCTTCATCAGTCATAGTACCATCTGCAATTTTCTTCTGAGCATTCATATCTAAATAATTTAATCTTTCATCATTTTCTCTAAGTTGTTCATCTATAGTAGGTTCTTCTTCAGTTGATAATGGTTCTTCTTCTTCACCTGGCAACTGTGGCATTCCTCCTGTAGGTGGCTCATCTCCTCCACCTGGTAAAGGTGCTCCCCCTGTAGGTGGTAGTCCTCCTGCAGCAGCAGTAGCTCCTCCAGTAGCTACTGCTGCTGCAACTGAAACAACTGTATTTACTGTATCTTTAACTACTTTTTCTGCTACCTTAATTGTTTTTACTCCTGATTCAGATGTACCTTGTTTTGCTACAGCTGATTGATTAAATCCAAATAAGTTATATAAGAATTTTTCAGCTGGTCTTATTAATGTAATTGCAACTAATATATAGAAATATACACCATAGTTAGCAAAATTTGCGTCTCCATCTAACCTAAATTGATTCCAAAAACTCGTACTCGATGTATCGCCTCCCAACATTCCTAAAGGAACAGCCACTAATATATAATATACGAGCATATGAAATGGTTGTAATAGAACAGTATACATATATTCTCTTAGCCATCTGTCAAATATTTGACCCTGTTTTTGTCCAAGTGCTTTTGTTACTGCTACAATTGGTGAAATAACTATTAAAACAATTATCCATGCAAGTCTTTTAAAATATGCAATTACAAATACTATTGTTAAAAATGTTATATACACATACATTATAGTAAGAATTATACATAGAGCAGAATCCCAAAATTTAGCGTTAGAAAAAGCATTTCTTATCATAACTACAAGGGGAGTAGATCCAGTAAGGGCATCACTTAATGATTCTACTATTAAATCCGATACATAAAAAATTCCTACCATTAAAAAATGCATAAACATAAGTAAACATAATGCTTTAACCCAATCTATTAATGCCTGTTTCCATTTCGATTGTTCATATGGTGAAGCACTTGCCAAAAGTATTCTAATACCTGTATATATTAACAAACATAATAAAACTATTGCACATATATTTCTTAAAATTACATATACATTTGAAACTGTTTTTTTAAGAGCAGCAGCTAAAGAAGTACCATTTGCTCTATTAAATAACTCTTGGAGCGTAATGTCATCTGCTGCTGCAGGTGCTTTAAAAATATTCGCATTTAATAAGGCAATTTCTCCGGTAAAAATTTTATCTGGAGACATTAAAGTATTATAATAAGCCTGATTCGCACTATCCCAAAAATTTTCACCATCGTCAATTCCTTTTGTTATGTTTCCCCAAATATTGCTTCCATCAATTAATACATTTAATATTTCGTTAACACCATCTGTTATAGCAATTATCAAAGAACATATTGGTTTCGTTAAAATGCCAGTTATAAATCCAGCATACGAATGTATTGGAAAAATTACATTAAATATCACAATTATAATTAATAATATTATTATTTTAGATGTTTGATTTTTAGTTAATTTCATATTTCTGCATCCTTTCTATATATTATGATATGTCTACAATTTCTATAGCTATTTTCCATATTAATAATGCCCCTACTACTATTGTAACTCCTATTAAATAAGGTGTAAGTAATTTTTTTATTTCAGCCTTGCCATCTGCAGATGACACCATAAATTTTATTCCCAAAATTATTCCAACTCCAACAGCTATAAATATTCCAACCCCTTGTATTAATCCAGCTATGTCTAAAAAGCCTTGCTTACTGCCACCCTCCGTATTAAATACTTGATCACTTCCTTCGCCTGTCTCTATCCAGTCTTGTCCTAATTGCGTTATTGTTCTGTCATCTGAAGCATATACGAAACTATTAAATACAAAAACGGTCATTAACATTATTAACACTATAAATATTTTTTTTGTTTTCATTGAAATCATCTCCATTAAATCTGTAAACCATTTATTTAATTCTCAATATTATTAACCGAATTTTCAATGTTATTACTAGAGTCCATTGGTACCGAACTCACAATGCCATTAATAAAAGATATAAGCTGAGTTGTCGCAAAAATTAATATTGCTCCTACTAAATAAGCTATTGCTGTTTTTTTGTATTCTGCCTTTTCTTCAACACTACATAACATATATTTAATACCTACTATCATCGTCATTCCCACTGCTACAAAAATTCCTATAACTTTTAATGCACCAGTTATTCGATTCCCTATTGGTTCAGCCTCATGTATTAGGCGACTTCCAATTTCAACATTTGTATTAACTTTTGCAAGAACTATATTTATATTTGTTGATATAATCAACAAAGTAATTATTAATATAACAAATATTTTACTAAATATTTTTTTTCTCACAAAATCACCATTCCTTACTATAATTTTACACTAAAAACCTTTTTTTTGCAATAATTTTGGTCTATATTAGCCATCATTCATCAAAAAATTGATTTTTTCTTAAGTATATGATATAATTTAATTAAATATTCTTTTGGAGGTAGCCAAAGTGAAATCATACATCGATCTTGGCAAAGGAGTTATTGCGACCGACGATGATGGCGACGGCGTTTATGATGATGTTCATCATGTTACCCACAGCCCTACATCAAGTGGAGTAATCTACTATGATGGAGATGGCGATGGCATTTATGATGACTCCACTTTCGCAGTACGCATCAATGACGATCCCGACTCCCACCAGAATGAGACTTCTCATTCTACCACCCCTTCTTCCGGGTCTGATGTCTCCTCTTCTTATAAGAGCAGTCGTCTCTTCACCGGTAAGACAATGCTGAAAATCATTGCTATTGTGGCAGGATCTTTCGCAGCGTTGTCGCTACTTACAAGGTTGGTAATTTTTATTATCACTTTGCTGGTAGCATAAGGAAAACCGTTTTCTTTTGTGGAGATAATTATTCACTTAAGAAAACGGTTTTTTTAATTATTTCTATTCATTTGTGCCAATTTGTTTATATTTGTTTCTACAAATTCAAATTCCATTTTTGTAGGTCTTATTTGAATAATTGCACTATCTGAACCTACTTTTAATAGTCCTTCTCCTTTTGAACAAGTTATTAAAAATTCTGCTTCTCCCTCGCTTAATTTAAATACTTCTTTTAAGTAATTTATTTCAGATTTATCTTGTGCTAAAAATAATTTTGTATCTGATGATGTTAAAACTGCCTGTGCTTCTGGCTTTTCATAAAAGTCTTGAAATCTTTGTGAAATAATTGCAAGTGATACATTTCTTTTTCTAGCACGTCTTGCCATTCTATTTAAAAAATCTACTGCCTCTGGATATGGAAGCATCATCCATGCCTCGTCAACAAGAACTCTTTTTTGTTTAGCCTTCGTTCTATCTTCACTATTCTTCTTTACATATTTTTCCCAAATCCAAGAAAGAAGTATTTGTTGTGCTAAAGGTCTTGCAAATCTTTCTTCTAGTTGAGAAATATCCAAGTTTATAAATGGTACGTCTTCTAATAAATCAAATGTAGATTGTCCATCAAAATATGCCATTTGACCATTATATTCTCTTACATATTGTTTCATTACTTTTGATAAATAACTATAGTGAAATCTATAATCTTCATTATCATTTTCTTCTGCTTTTTTAAGTATTCTTTTATACCAAGATCCTATAGTTGGCATTTGTTTTTTAGTTTTATTTAATACATTCATTTTATCGTGTAATTGATATAAACTGTCCGGATTTGAATTGAGTCCTATTCTTTGATATTCTTCTGCTACAGCTTCAGAAATTATTTGCTTTGTAAGCTCATT